>DASQMM010000585.1:0-3038 GCA_035645495.1 Brevibacillus sp.
GCATCGGGCAGGTTGGTCCAAAGCGCTTTACGCCGCCAGCCCTGACGATACAGGAAGTGCAAGAGGCAGAAATTGATCTGATCCTGTTATCGCATGCGCATATGGATCATGTGGATTTGCCTACCTTGCGCATGCTGGCCCGCCGCGAGACACATGTCATTACGGCGAAAAATACGGCAAGGCTGGTCAACACGCTGCCATTCGGAATGATAGAAGAGCTGGAGCCGGGACAAAGCACGCGTACAGCTAAGGATGTCACGATTCATGCCATTCCCGTGCGCCATTGGGGCAATCGCTTTCCATGGAATACGGATTATGGCTACAACGGCTACGTGATCGAGAAAAACGGAGTACGAATCCTGTATCCGGGAGATACGGCCTACATCCCGATGAAGGACCTGCCAAAGACATTTGGCAAATTTGATCTGGTTTTTTTGCCGATCGGCGCGTACAGTCCGGATTCCTACCAGCAAGCCCATTGTACACCGGAGCAAGCGTGGCAGATGTTTGAGGAGACCGGAGCTGACTGGTTGGTTCCGATACATTGGAATACATTCGTACTGTCCAGAGAGCCGATCCAGGAGCCGATTCAGCGCTTGCGGGAAGCGGCGGGAGAGAAGAGGCAGCGAATCCTGATGGAAGAAATCGGGGATACCAAGACGATACCTGAGTAAATTTCAGGCAGGAAATGGCTTGTTTGCAAAGAATTATTTGAACGTACAAGAAAATTTCGTCGATTAGAAGTGGAATGAACTGGGGGGATTGACATGACGCAACAACTCGCACAGCGTTGGGACCTGGACGTGCTGTTTCCTGGAGGAAGTGAATCACAGGCTTTTGCTGCTTTTCTTGACCGTTTGGAAGCTGACATCTCGGAATGGAAGCAAGAGCTGGATCGCACAGATCTCATTTTTGAAGAAAAGGAGACGTTTCTGGCTGCTGTTTCTTCCGTGCAGAGCTTGTCTGTGCGCATCAGGGAAGCGGGAGCGTTTATCTCCTGCCTGACCGCACAAGATGTAAAGGATGAGGCAGCGAAACAGCTGGGCGGACGGGTTAAAAGCATTTCGGCAGCCTTTTCTGCAGCCCTAAGCGCTTGGGAACAGCGGCTGCTGGCGATTGAAGAAGATGCTTGGCGCCAATTGCTCGCAGAGGAGGAGCTGTCACCGCTCGCCTTTTCGCTCGATGAACGCCGCCGCCGTGCCCAGGATAAGCTGCCGACCGATCAGGAAGTGCTGGCAAGCGACCTGGCTGTAGACGGCTATCACGCCTGGCAAGAGCTGTACAATACGGTAGTCGGGCGTATCACGATTGAAGTGGAGCTGGATGGCGAGACGAAGCAGTTGTCGGTCGGGCAAGCAGCCAATCTGATCGGGCATCCGGATCGGCAAGTCCGGGAAAAGGTATACGCCAAGTGGCTAGAGGCATGGGGAAGGGAAACGGATCTGTGCGCATTGGCTCTCAACCATTTGGGCGGATTCCGCCTGGCTTTGTACCGTCATCGAGGCTGGAATGACGTTTTGACCGAGCCGCTCGAAATCGGACGGATGCAGGAGAGCACATTGGATGCGATGTGGCAGGCCATTAACAACCGTCGTGACAAGCTCGTCGCCTATTTGCAGCGAAAAGCCAAGCTGCTCGGCTTGGAGAAGCTGAGCTGGTTCGATGTCGGGGCACCTGTTGGCAGCCAGATGAAAAAGGTGCCGTATGACGATGCTGCAGCGATGATCGTCGAGCACTTCGGACGATTCAATCCCAATATGGCGGAGTTTGCCCAAAAAGCATTTGACGAAGCGTGGATCGAGGCAGAGGATCGCCCTGGAAAGCGTCCGGGCGGATTTTGCACCAGCTTCCCGGTGTCCAAGCAATCCCGGATATTCATGACCTATGCAGGCAACGCAAGCAATGTATCCACACTGGCTCATGAGCTGGGACACGCCTATCACCAGCATGTGATGTGGGGTCTACCGCCGCTTGCGCAAAATTACGCGATGAATGTAGCGGAGACAGCGTCGACATTTGCCGAGATGATCTTGGCGGATGCCGGGGTCAAGCAGGCAGCGAATGACGAGGAGCGCTTGGTGCTTCTGGAAGACAAGCTGCAGTCCGTGGTTGCGTTCTTTATGAACATCCAGGCTCGCTTCCTGTTTGAGAAAAACTTCTATGAAAAACGCAAGCAAGGGCTGGTCCGTGCGGCCGAACTGGATCAGATGATGCTGGAAGCCCAGCGGGAAGCATACGGTGATGCACTCGCGGATTATGAGCCGCATTTCTGGGCATCCAAGCTGCATTTCTACATCACCTCGTACCCGTTCTATAATTTCCCGTACACGTTCGGCTATTTGTTCAGCATGAGCGTCTACGCCCGGGCCTTGCAGGAAGACGAAAGCTTTGCCGCGAAATACGATGCCTTGCTGCAGGACACGGGGCGGATGCGGGTCGAGGATTTGGCGCAGAAACACCTCGGCGAAGATATGACCAAAGTGGAATTCTGGCAGGCAGCTGTCGATCTGGCCGTCGCCGACATCGACGAATTCCTGCGTTTGACCGAAAATCAGTAAGGCAATTGCTTATCCTATGCGAAAGGAGCCTGTCCCCACGTGGAATAGGCTCCTTTTTTTGTTTCTTACGATTCTGCTGCTATGGTTCTGTTTAACGCTTTAGCCATTAGTGCACAAGTATCAGCAACCGTGGCTGCCGCCCTCCATCGTTTCACCCCTGACCTTCCCCTTCGTATGCGAATTACTCCCGATTTTTCCGACCATTCCATCTTTTCCAGGTAGTATATAGTTCTGCAAATGGATAACGTCAACACACGATTAACCGAAGTATGGTCAAATCAAAAGTACACGGTCAACTTTCTCTGTACAATGCAGAATTCTCTGTGATACACTTGAAAAAAATCTATGTTCGATGGTGATCGAATGAATAATAAGTATTCTGTTTGTATCGAATGGTTTCCTGCCTATGAATGTGTGATAAGTCTTTATGCGTACTTGAATGAAGCGGAAAGAAAGCATCTGCACATGGGGAGTGATTGG
>DASQMM010000586.1:0-5911 GCA_035645495.1 Brevibacillus sp.
GGCCGCTGAAACGCTGGGGTTCACCCAATCCGCCGTCTCGCAAATGATTCGCAGCCTGGAAGACGACCTCGGTGTTCCCCTTTTTCACCGAAGCCGAAACGGGGTTGCGCCGACCAGTATTGGTGAAAGGATGCTCCAGCATGCCCGCGAGATTTTGCGTCTCACCTCGTACATGAAGGAGGAAGCATCCGCTGCACGCGGGGTGGAGACAGGTACTTTGCGCATCGGTTCTATTCACAGCGTATCCAACAAAATTTTGCCTGGACTGATTGGGTCTTTTCGCAAGCGATTCCCCCAAGTGGAAATCGTGCTGTTCGAAGGAGAGTATGAAGAGGTCAATAGTTGGATCAACAGCTCCGTGGTCGATGTCTGCTTTACCACATCGCCGGAAAAAGAGATGACCACCTTCCCGCTGACCCGCGACGAGATGATGGTCTTCGTGCCCGAGGAGCACCCGCTCAAGGATGAGCCTTTCCTCAGCTTCTCCCACATCAAAAACAACTGCTTTATCATGCCGAAGGATGACTGCATCAAGAAGCTGCTGCGGGAAAACGGCCTGCAGTCGAATGTTACGTTTGAAGTCCGGGATGCCTCGACGATTTTAGCCATGGTTCAAGAGTGGGTTGGCGTGACAATTATGCCACAGCTTTATATCCCAGAAGTTTTGCCAAAGGTGATCTCCATTCCCTTGCGCCCGACAATTACTCGGGAACTTGTAATTGCCATCCGCAACAGTCAATGCGTATCCCCGATGGCGGCGGAGTTCATTTTGCATAGTCAGCGTTATACGAAAGAGGGTTGCATGTGAGAGCGATTCATGTCAATTTCCCACTTTTATAGCTTGGAAAGATGTGGTACACTTTCGTTCCACGTCTGAAAATGAAAGGAGATCGTCGATGCAATCCCTGAGCCATAAAGGGCTGTATCTGCGTCCACTCCGTGTGCATGACGCTTCGGAAATGCTCTCGGTACGGCTCCAAAATCACGATTTTTTGCAGCCTTTTGAACCGATTCGCCCCGCATCCCATCTTACCTTGAAAGGACAAATCCAGCAGTTAAAGCAAGCAGAGCGAGATGCTGAGGAAGACCGGGGCTACGCGTTCGGAATCTTTCTGCAAAAGGGCGACACGCTGATTGGCCGCATTGCATTGTCCAACATCGTACGAGGTGCTTGGCAGAATGCGACACTCGGTTATTTCCTCGACCAAAAGCATAATGGCATGGGCTATACCTCGACCGCCGTCGGCTTGGTCGTCCGATATGCTTTTTCTCGCGTAAACCTGCACCGTGTACAAGCAGGAGTAATGCCGCGCAACCTGGCCTCTATACGTGTTTTGGAGAAAAACGGTTTTCGCCGGGAAGGGCTTTCCAAGCGCTATTTGCAAATTAACGGAGTATGGGAGGACCATCTTATCTTCGCACTCACACGCGAGGATGTGTTGCCTCCTTTATGAGCGAAATGGAAAAGGGCTGACCCTCAAGTAGTTTCCTCTACTCTTCGGTCAGCCCCTGCTGTACCCCGTTATTTTACCTCGACAGTCAGTACCAGTTTGTGTTCTTGATCAACGTCTTCCACATACTTTTTATAGGACTTGTATCGGGAAACAACATCGCACGTCTTGTAGGTCAAGGTATTGTATACCTCCACCTTGTACTCACCGCTGCGTCCATCTTTGGCGATAATCGAAGGCAGATCGAGCATTTCAACGCCGCCTGGTTCATTATCCTCCGAGCTTTTCGGCTTGATGGTCTTGATGATCTCATCGTCATATTTGATGACGACCTTGTTATTCGACGAAATCGGACCAGCTCCGTATTCGTAGTTGGCGCCAAAAGGAATCACGCTATATTCCCATTGCAAATCGGAGACGTACAGAAAGCGGCGGTCATGTTTATCTTTTTCCCGCTTGACCCTCTTCATTCCTTTATTCTCCACATGAACTGCTATTAACTGCAGTGTTTCCAAATCCTCGCCGGATTCTACGGTGATTTTGTCACCATCTACGAACTCTTTTCCCGATTCGGCTTTGAGCTTCATCTTTGTCGAAGGAGGAACCGTTCCTTTTTCCCCAGTATCACAGGAAGGGGTAGAAGGTGTAGGCGGCGAATCCTCGATGATCTGGATATACCCGCACCAGGTTACTTCAGGATTGGTCTTGCTGTAGTAGTTGATTTTGTGCCGGCCTTCTTTGAAGTGCGACAATTCCAGCGCTGTATGATCCCAATTGAGATAATCGCTGTCCACAACTACATTATCTACTGCCCAGACCCCTGGTCCTTCCTCACTGGCGCCATCCCCATGCTTCAGATGGTCTGCTGCTGTCGTTACCCAGATTTTATGGATCGGGTTCTGATAAACCTTGACTGTGATATCGGAAGGGTACAAATTTTCCCGCTCTGCTAGCAAAGACGAACGTTCGTTGTTTTGCACCATGACATCCAAAGTGGTTCGTACGGAGCTGGCATCACATCCGGCTGGAGACCCTGGAACCTGTATTTGAACCGAGATCATGCTGTTGGATGATCTCTCTGTCCCCAGCGATTGGTCCGGCTCAAAGTTGACGGACATCGTCATCCCCGCCAACTTCTCCGGGATCACGACTTCGAAATGCTGAGCACTGACCAATGTCTGTCCCGTGCCATCCACCCACCAGCGCCCAGGGGCAGGTGAAAATAGCTGAACTGTGCCCGGTGCCTTTTCCGCTGTGATTTTTTGATTGTTGCCAAGCTGTTGACCATTTTCATCCGTCCCGAGATATAGAATGGGAGGACCCACCCGCAATTCTACTTGCCACGGCGTTTGGTTAAGGTCATCAGGAATAAACAACAGCTCGTAGTCGCCTGCGATGAGTACCCCCGTAGAGAAGACGTTGCCTGTCTCAGCTTTGATCATACTGCTGTTCTTGGTGTTCGTAAGCTTCCAGGAACCAGTTTCATTGGAGTTGTACACCTTCGCTCCGTAGTTACCAAAAATAGCTTCATGGGAACCGCTCTGAATCGTTTGCCCTACCGGATAGCTACCTTGATAAATCAGCGGGTAATGGAGCGCCTCCACCCGAAAGCGAACATGGACCGTACTCTTCTCCCCCAACGCATCAGATCCTATAAAGGTTAATGTATGGCTACCTGCAGGAAGCTTTTCATAAGGTATCGTAAAACGGGGAACCTCCCATCGAAGCGTAGATCCATCATCAGACATTTCCGACGAAAACTCCGGCAATGCCGCACCATCGAGGAATACCTCTATCTTATTTTCAGTCTTGCCACTGCCGTATGTAGTTTGAATCACATCAATGTCCAATGGCGTTTGCGGTGGCAAAATGAATTCATCGTTCCTCACCCAATTCCAGCCTTCGGTACTCAAACCTACTACTTGATAGTCGTTAAATACAATTTGTTCGTGTACCGGCATCTGAATCGACTTGGTCGCCGAGCGATCCGAGTTCACGGCTTTTGTCGCCCCCAATACAGGGGAGACGGTGGCTTCTGAAAAAATGCTGCCTGTTGCAAGGCATACCAGAAGCACGGATGCAAGCCATTTTCTCACAGTCTTCCTCTCACTTTCTGTATCCCAGCATTATGTTTCGTTCCTATTCGACAAATTCCCTTTATTTCCTTGCGTCCGAGGAAGGGAATCTTTGCCAACCTCCATCGCATATAGGATAAAACTATAGACTTTATCATTTTTATAGATTTGACTAATACCCATGCAACCTGATACAACAATAAGAAAGGAGGAGTCGCCATGAGTCAACCCCAACATTGGAACGCGACATTCTACGATGAAAAAATGAACTTTGTCTCTCATTATGGCAGAGGATTGATCGAATGGCTAGAGCCGCTGGCGGGAGAACGCATCCTGGATTTCGGCTGCGGTACGGGAGATCTTACAGAACAACTGGCGAGAAGCGGTGCGATTGTGGCTGGAATCGATTATTCCCCGGAGATGATTGCATCTGCCCAAAAAAAGTACCCGTATTTATCGTTCCAGGTAGCAGACGGTCACACCTACCGGACTGACCAACCATACCACGCAGTCTTTTCCAATGCCGCTCTTCATTGGATGAAACGGCCGGAAGAAGTCATACATAGCATCTGGCACGCTTTGCTGCCGGGCGGCAGGTTCGTTGCCGAATTGGGCGGAAAAGATAACTGCCGTCTCGTTGTCGATGCCTTGCATACTGCATTGGCCCAAAAAGGGATTGATGCCACAGAACGGTTCCCTTGGTATTTTCCTTCACTTGGAGAATATACCTCCCTTTTGGAACAAAAGGGGTTTCGTGTCACGCTCGCCTCGCACTTCGATCGTCCTACTGACATGCCGGATGGTGACTCGGGGCTTCGCCACTGGCTCGACTCCTTTGCCGATCCTTTCTTTGCCGGAATGAGCGCGTCTGAAAAGGAAGAGATCTGCGACCATGTCACAGAATTGGTACGCCCTTCGCTGTATTCACACAAGGGATGGGTTGTCGACTACAAACGTCTTCGCATCATCGCCCACAAACCGGAGCAGAAAAGTTGAACGAGGAGAACAAAAAAGATCCCCGGCTCGCCTCCTTGGAAGCGAGGCCGGGGATACTTGTCTTGGTTACTACCCTTACATGCCGCCCATCATGAGGACTTCATCGCCTTCTTGCAATCCTCCGGTGATCTCGATGAAGTCTGCTCCTTCTACACCGATCTCTACTTCTTTTGGCATTGGCTCGCCGTTTTCTGGGTTTTTTACCATGACGTTGCCTTTGCCTTCATCCATGACTTCGACTGCATTGAGCGGCAGTCGAAGGACGTTATCCTTCTGCTCAATGAAGATATCGCAGTCCCCTGTCATGCCATGCTTCATCTCGGACGATTCGCTCAGTTCCACCTTCACCTCGAAGCGAACTGCCTTGTCCTCTTTGGTTCCTTCCTTCGGCACTTCCACCACTTTCCCCTGGAAAGGACGGTTTCCGAATGCTGTCACATAGACTTCGACCGACTGCCCGACTTGAATCGCGGGAATGTCGATTTCGTCTACAGCTGCCATGAAGTACACAGAAGAGGTATCCATGATGATGGCTGCTGGTTCACCGCCATTTAGCGTTTCCCCTTCCTTGACATTCAGCTTGGTGATGACCCCGCTGATTGGTGCTTCCACACGTTTCTTGGCGATTTCACGTTTCTTTTGCTCCAAGGCTAGCTGTGATTCTTTAAGCGACAGCTCTTTATCTTTCAGGTCGAGTTCTGCTGCGGTGACGTCCATCTTGACAATCATTTGTCCTTTTTTCACCACATCGTCTTTTTCAATAAGCACTTCATCGACAATACCATTTGTGCCTGCTTTGATTTCCTCTTCTTCGGGAAGTATAAATTCCGTGGCTGCCTGGCTGGCAAACAGCACTCCCTTTTCATTGGTATACTGAACCACGCCCTTGTCGCCGGGGTACAAGGCTCCTTGTTTCTTTACGACTACTTCCACATCATGCGCCCCGTCGCTCAATTTGCCTTTGGTACCTGTCATATCAATTTTAGTGATCGTTCCATCCAAATACACGAGGGAGGCTGTCATAAACACCTTTACATCTTGGCCGACATGGAACTGCTCGACTTCATAGGCGGTAAATTTGCCGACGATTTTCAGACTGTCGGTATCGAGCACCTTCGCAACAATTGTGTCCTCCGACACCGTTTCCCCATCTTTTATCAACACTTGGGTAACTTTCCCCGGTTTGTCAGCATTGATGCGGTCCTTTTTATCCTTTATCTCACTCAATTCTTTCTGGGCCCGCGTAATCGCAAGTTCCTGTTTTTGCACACTCAGCAAATCATCTGTGCTGTCAATCGTGAACAGAGTGTCCCCTTTTTTCACCGTTTGCCCTTCGCTGACCAGTAATTTCTCTATCTTGCCCGAAGCTTCCGGCTTCACTTCTTCACG
>DASQMM010000587.1:0-7681 GCA_035645495.1 Brevibacillus sp.
AGAACTGGTTCGTTTGATGAAGAAGGCCGCGACCTACACGAATGATAATCACTTCGGCTTGCATCAGGGGCAGCTAACGGACGTAGCGGACATGGGCATACTGGGTTATGTGATGATGCATTCCGAAAAGGTCGTTGATGCATTGACAGCCTATCAGCGATATAACGTGATTCTATGCAGCGGCTATCAGGTGAAATGGGAGGAGCGGGGCAACGATGTCTATCTTCATTTTTTGAAACAGACCCCGACGCAAATGTCCCGCCATTGCCTGGAAGATATGGTCAGCTCCTTGTATCATTTGATCGTTCGCATGAGCAATCGCGTCATTCACGTAAAAGAACTGCAATTCACCCATGCCGCTCCGGCTGATACTAGACCTTATTTGTCCCTGTTTGGGGTAGAGCCCCGCTTTGGCGGCACAGATACCTGGCTGCGGCTTAGCAGAGATGTGCTGCAATATCCGATCTTGTATGCAGATCCCAGGCTGCGCATGGCTTTTGAACCCGTTGCTGACGAGATCAGGGAAAAGCTGATCCGGGGAAGGGAGTTTTCCGACCGAGTCTTTCAATGGATGCTGGCGTGCATGCCGGGGTATTTTCCTACCTTGCAGCAGACCGCTGATTCCTTTTACATGAGTACGAGATCGCTTCAAGCCAGGTTGAAGGAAGAAAACACGTCTTACAATGAACTGTCTGCCAATGCTCGCAAGGAAATGGCATTGGGGTATTTGAACAAAAAGGATTATCCCATTAGTGAGATTGCCTACCTGCTGCATTTTTCCGATCCAAGCGCCTTTCAAAATGCGTTCAAAAAGTGGACGGGACTAACACCAGGGCAATACAGGGCCAATGCGATGCAGCGCGTCTGAATAAAAAAACTGCTCAGGCTATTCATTACCTGAGCAGTTTCTCTTTCCACCTGCTACCTCATCACTCTACTCAACCAACGGCTTGATCCTCGGAAACACCTTCAATGTTGTCTTGTAAAACACATCCTCGTGATACTCCACCGGGATCAGCTCTTTCACGAACTCGATGTACGACTTCACCGGAGCCAAGGGCCAATCGGTTCCGAACAAAAATTTGTCATAATGATCACAATAGGTGATGGCGTGGCGCAGATGGGCGAAAAAGAGCGGTGAGTCCTTCAGCCGCTGGCAATTGGCCGCATCGCCTACCATCAAGCCGGAAAGATCGGCAAACATGTTGCAGTTTTTATAGACCACTTCCGCGCCATCCAGCACCCACGGGTCGCCAAAATGGGCCATCATGAAGGTAACGTCCCGATGCTTCACGGCCACCTCGTCCAGTGTGAGCGGATGGGAGTATTTCAACAGTCCTCGCTCTGAATACGTATCACCCGTATGGAAGACCACTGGCACCTGGTATTTTGCAGCCAGCTTATAGACCGGATCATAGACGGTGTCGTAGGCGTAGAACGGATAGTAGCCCAGGTAGATTTTTAATCCGACCACATTGGGTTTTTGCAGGTCTTCTTCGAGTCTTGCCACAGCAGCTTCATCCAGCTTGAACGGATTGATTCCCAGGCAGTAGACGAGCTGTGGGGGAAGCTCCTCGGTCAGGTCGAGTCCCATCGGAGTGACAGCCTCTGCGTCGGGAAAGCCGTCCTGCTTCGTCTCCGTCAACCCCATGCCGATGCCGAGCACCACTCCGTTTTCGGCATATTCCCGCAGGATACCCGTGACCGAGTAGTCGACAAAGGACTTTTCTGCTGCTGTCCGCTTAAACTCCTCGATATGTGACAAATGCATGTGCGCATCAATGATCTTCAATCTGTTCCCTCCCTTGATGGATTGGCAAATCGAATCGCCCGTAAGGCAGACAAGGAATCAGAAGGAATCCTCTTGTCAGCGAACAGGAAAAAGACGGGTGGGGTAAAGGTAACACTTTTGTCTGGGAGATTCAGATCACGTACGATCGAAGCGACAGCCACTTCCTTGTTGGCGTAGGTATGCAGCTGTGCTGTATCCAAATCCGTTACGATCTGCATCCGCTCTTTTCGAGAAGCCGAACCTACCAGATAATCGGAGGTTTCGTTAATGCTCAACTCACCCTGTGCCAGCTTGTAGGTCAATTCCTCGCCGTTCGCTCCGGTGGTTTTCATCCAGACGTTCTCGCCCGACTCCTCTGTATTCAAAAAGATGTCAGTCGTCCAACTCTTGTCAGCAAAATACGTTCCGGTATTCTGCACGATCTCTACCGTATGGCAAAGGACAGGCACCCCGGGCAGCAGCAGGAAATACTGATGGCATGTCAGCCCGCGATATTTTTCCTGCTTTTTCACATCGTAGCTCAGCTTGATTCCCCGCCAGATATTTTGCCTGTTATCGGTCAGCTCGACGAAGGAGGCTGTTCGCTCTTCTTTGACCAGTGAAAACCCGCTCAGTTCTTCAATATGGTTGCTGATACCGCCTGTCCACGGATTCCACCATGATTGGGGCCTCCGCTCAGGAAAGGAACTGGCCAGCCATTCCTGTCCGTTGCTGGCAAGGGAGTAGAGTGTAGGGAAAAAGTCTGGCGCTGCTTTGATGCGTAAGGGGCCATTGTCGGCAAGATAAACCGTCTGTCCCTCTTCCTCGGTTACTTCCAGCGTCACCTTGCCTTGTCCAACTGGAAAAACGGTGCTGCGCAAGGAAGTTTCATGTGTAGCAAAATGCCCATCTACCTGTACGATTTCATAGGGAATCCTCGGGGCAGCAAAGGAGAAGCTGGACTCCGTCGCTTCCTCTTCCTCGGTATAGCGCTGAGCCTGTCCAGCAAGAGAATCTCGCGACAGGCGAGCTGTCAATTCTCCCTCCAGATACTGCTGCTTGTACTCCCTGACGATTACGCCAAATTCTTCGCCCGAGATAAACGGGTTATGTTCATTGGCTGCAAGCTCCAGATGAGTGGTCAAGGACAAGTCTGCAGGAAGTGTTTCTTGTCGGGCGAACGCACGGAACTCCTTCCAATCGGAAAAGCCACCGTGTGCGAGATAGACCGGACCGAACGATTTTTTCTCTTGTGGTTGCAGAATGCCGAGACTTGATTCCAGCGTGATGTACCAGCCCTGGAAATCGAGGCGGTACTCCTCAGGCCAGCACATCCCCCAAGGTGCCGGTTCGTCCCTTGAAAACAGCCAGTTTTCCGTGATGAACTCGCCATCCCAATAATCGGTATCGCTCCCGTAGGAGGATGGTGTTTCCACATAGCGGCCCTGATAGGGCAGAATGGGACGTTGAAGCTGATGCGAAATGCCTTGAGTAAGCCATAGCTCTGGCGATGTCCGGTCTGCTGAAAGATTTTCCAACTCTACGTTGTACACGACCGTACCGTCTCCGTACAGCAGCGTTTTTCCAATCAGCGCGATCTGAGGGTAAGCGCCGGAGTGATAGGTGGCGAGGATGCCAATGGCTCCCTTTTCCTGGATGAATTCTACTTGCTCAGCACGCTTTTTGGAAAACTCGCTGGAATACGGTCTGCCGATCTTGGGGTAGTTGAAATAGGTCGGCTCCTGGCAGGAATCGCTGGCAACGGTAATTTCGTTATCGTCTTTGTTCAAATAGAGGGAGTGACGCCCATGGTGAATCTCCCAGGTATGTTCCGTTTCCCCCGACAGCATGGCTCCTAATCCCGCAAAGGCGGCACCGATTTTTTTGACAAAAGAGACAGAGGTGCCATTTTGCAGCTTTGCCACCACACGAAGATCGGTCTCGTAAAAGCCATGTTCATAGAGGTCAGCGACTAGTGGCAAGGAGATGCGTTCTTTGCCGAGCAATCGGAGTGTGTGAGGCTGCTCTTTGATGTGGAGAAAGGAACGTGAGGGTAATTCGAATGAAAATGCTGCTTCTTCGGTGAAGTTGTTCTCCACATCCAGATAAAAACGCACCTGCTGTCCCGGGTAGGTCAGACCAGGTACATGCAAGGAAAGGGAAGCAGGGAATTTGGGGAGAATCCCCACATGAAACAGAGCGCTTTTTCCATTAATGAGAATCTGTGTGCTGACACGGGGATGGGTGCGCCAGACGCTCTGCTCTTCGCTGATCTCACCGACGAAAAAACTCGCTGACAGCGTCGTTTCCCCCGTAACCTCCAGCTCCTGCTGATAGTCAAAGCGGATCGTTTCGCTGGATTCCCCCTTCAAGGAGAGATGCAACGGCTTGCCTGATTTGTTGACGATCCGGTAGTGAATCTGGTATTCCCGGCCGAACACCAGGTCCAGCTTTTCTACCTCGGCAGACAACAGGTAATTCTCTGTCTCGATGAGGCGCATGCCTCTGCCTCTGCGCTCAAACTCCACGCGCAGGCTCTTTTCTCCTTTTTCCCAGGAGTAGGTGAAGTAATCAAACCCGTTTTCCTTGCGTCCATCCGGCTCCACCACAATCTCCCGCGTCGAGTCCCGATACCAGTCAAGCTCCTCAAAATAGGAAGCGATCGCTTCCGTACGCAAAACCGTGGGAATCATGTTCATCAGATGGGTGGAATCGTCCCGGTCTTCCCAGAAAAAGCCGAACTTCTTATAGAGCGGTACAGCCTTCGTGTTCCCAGCCCAGGTGTAGAGGTCCAGCCGCGGCCAGCCAAGCTGAACCGTTTGCTCCAGCACGCGCCCGAGCAGCATGCGTCCCACCTTTTTGCCGTGGTATTCAGGCCGTACATTCAGGAGCGGGATGTATAAAGCCCCGGTGTCCTCCCTGTACTCTGCCAGGCTGCAATAGCCAACCACTGCTTCGCCGTCCATCGCCAGATAGACAGCGAGGGCATCCGAACTTGCTTCTTCCTGTCGGATCTGTTCGGCTGTCGTAATCGAATTGCCGCCTCCCCAGCTATCCCGGCTGGCATTCCACATATCGGCGACTGCAGCAGCTAGTTCGGGACGGTAGGGGACAATAGAGATGCTTTCCATCTTTTCTTGCACCTCGATTTCATTGTAAAATTTTGTATCCTACTAGAGAGAATACGATTGAGAGTTTAGATTCGTTTCATTTTTTCCTTGGAACCGTGATGACAGCGTGCTTCCTTCGCCATGTTGAGATAAGTAAGATTGGCACGAAGAGGGAGGGGAGACGAAACATGAAAGACGACCGGATCGTTTGGTCGTTTTTTATTTTTTCCAGAAACACCCTTTACTACCGAAAATATACTTAGTATAATTTCGGTATTAAAACATGGAGGTGCGCTATGTATAAGTCCGGAGTTACTGTTTGGTACAACATTTCAAGGTTGGATGCTACAATTGCGTTCTACACGGAGAAGCTTGGATTTGAGAAGATTTTTCACGATGTCGAGTCCGGCATGGCGATGGTAAGCACGAATACTCCGGATTGTGTGATCGGGTTATCCGAAGCCGAAGCGGTTGTCCCTTCCACATCCTCGACCGTCTTTGAAGTCATCAACATCGAGGAAGCCATGCAGCATTTGCAGCAGCAAGGCGTCCCGTTTGTCGGTGAAATCGAAACGATCCCTGACATGGTTAAATTGGCCACATTCACTGATCCAGATGGGCATAACCTGATGCTTGCGGAGACATTGGACCCGCTTTGATTGCAGAGGATCGCGTCCTGCGGTTATCCCAGGAAATATCCGGTCAGTGGAGCGGACATGTGCTGCTCACCCTGGAATCCTGCGGCGGCCGCTTTACGCCGCTTCAGAAGAATCTTGGCATCACACCGGCTCGTCTGAGCGATAACTTGAAACGGATGGTCGAAGCAGGCTTGATCCAGCATCTATCTCCTTTCGAACGCCGTCACCCTTTGCTTCCGGAATATGTGCTGACGGAGAAAGGCAGATTGTATCGCGAGGCGGCCAAAGTGGTTCAAGCAGCGGAAGAGGAGATCGGATTTGGCCGTTTGTCCGCGAAAGCCTGGAATATCCCGATCCTGCTCGCACTCGATTTTGAGTACGAACGGTTTCAAGAGATTCGCCTTGCTCTGCAACAGGTGACGCCGCGCATGCTGTCCACAAGATTGGACGAGCTGAACGGCAACGGATTGGTCCATAAGCTCGTAACGGAACAGCCGCGACCTTCTTTTTTGTACCACCTCGATCGATCAGTGAAAAAACCAGTTCATCAAATGGCAGCCGATCTAGGTTCTTTGGTGTAGGCTGACAGAAGTGCATCTGCTTTACGAAAAAAAGGCATTCAAACTAGGTGGGGGTTGAATGCCTATTCTTGTATGTAGGAGAAGGGCGAGGGCTTGAAGAAAGTTGAAGCTCAAGGGTAGATGGTTGGGGAGTAAAAGAATAAAAAAGACAGCGAGATACGCTGTCAGATGTATATAGCCCGATCGGTGCAACGTTGACCGTCTCTCCATGTTTTCTACCATTTGGAGGAACCGGAAGAGCGGCTTTCACTGGATGAATCACCCCAACTGGAACTGCCGGAGGATCTTCCGCCACCATTCCAATTGTAACTTCCTCCCCCAGACCTATTGCTGGAGCGTTGGTATCCTCGACATATAAATAATTTTCAAGATTAGAATTTGCAATTTGGAGAGTGTTTCGTATGAATTTTGAGGATGTTTATATAAGATGTGGACATTGCTCTAAATTTGTTGCTCCTGGTGAAATAGACGAGCTTTCAAAAGATATTTGTCCAATTTTACAGGATAGCGAAGTTTATCATATCTGTGAATACTGCTTTGGATCCATCGAAGCTCGCTTAGATAATATATCTGCTTATTGGACAAATTGGGTAATACATCAAAGAAATAATAATGATTTTCTTAAACAAACGTAAATATTCACCAAAGGAAAATTACCCCTTTCGCAACAGAAAAGAGATGTGAACGCAAGTTTGAATATTCTTGCCGAAGCAAAAGACTACTATGATTTGGATGGGCATCCGCCAACATTTTTCGAGAGAGGTTGACATTGGGGAGGGAATTCACTATCCTATCTCTAAGAATCTGAAATCAAATATGCAACATACGTTGAAAGAGACCAGTAGCCGCTTCGTCCCTGTTCTAGAAAGCCGGGGGTTGATGGAACCCGGTACACACGCAAGCTGGCGAATTACACTCTGGAGTATCTCGGGTAATGCTGAGCGGAATGGCGAACGATACCTCGCTTAAGAGCGGCATCATGGCGTGCAATTGCACAACGTCCATTGGTGCAATCTGGGTGGTAACGCGGTTATGCAATCGTCCCTATGTCTACAATAGACAAGGGGCGATTTTTTATTTTTTTCAACGCGCAATCATGATTCTACTAGCACAACTTTTGAATTGAGGGAGTGGTTTGGCAGTGAACATTATCGACGAATTGGAGTGGCGCGACGCCATTAATCAACAGACGGATGCGGAAGGCCTTCGCGAATTGACGGAGCAGAAATCGATTTCGGTATACTGTGGGGTGGACCCAACCGGTGACAGCATGCATATTGGACACTTGATTCCTTTCATGGTGCTCAAACGCTTCCAGCTTGCCGGACATCGCCCTGTTATTCTGATTGGAGGAGCAACGGGTACCATTGGCGATCCAAGCGGCCGTCAAACCGAGCGTTCCTTGCAAACACTGGAACAAGTCCAGGCCAACGTGGATGCACTGACCGCCCAAATGAAAAAGCTGTTCGTGACAGATGGCGACAACCAAATCCGCTTGGTCAACAATTACGATTGGACCCATAAAATCAATGTTATCGAATTTTTACGCGATTAAGGCAAGAACTTCAGCATCAATGCAAT
>DASQMM010000588.1:0-2673 GCA_035645495.1 Brevibacillus sp.
ATCCGTTCGCTGGATGAGTATCGCCTTCGTTTCAATTTTTCCAAAGGGAAGCACGGCGGCCAGGGGAAAGGCAACAGCAAAGTGGGAGACGTAATCGCCCAGGACGGCGACCCGGCCCAGGGAGCCGGCAAAGGCCAGGGAGCCGGGGATCAGCCGGGGATCGATTACTACGAGGCTGAGATCAGCGTAGAGGAATTGCAGGAGATGCTGTTCGCCGAGCTGGAGCTGCCTAATCTGCAGCAGAAGGATGAACAGCAGATCATCGTCGAGGAGACTCGATTCAACGATATTCGCAAAAAAGGTCGGATGGGCAACATCGACAAGAAGCGCACCCTGATCGCGGCGATTCGCCGAAATGGCTTGGCCGGTTACAGCGATCTGGAGCTGGGCATCAGCGAAGACGATTTGCGCTTCAAGACCTGGGAAGAGATCATCAAGCCGCATTCCAATGCCGTCATTATCGCGATGATGGATACTTCAGGGTCAATGGGCGTTTTTGAGAAATACATCGCCCGCAGCTTTTTCTTCTGGATGGTCCGCTTCTTGCGCACCAAGTACGAAAAGGTGGAGATTGTGTTCATCGCCCACCATACGGATGCCAAGGAAGTGAATGAAGAAACCTTTTTCTCCAAAGGAGAGAGCGGGGGGACGATCTGCTCGTCTGCTTATAAAAAAGCGCTGGAGATCATCGACAGCCGCTACCCGACCTCGCAGTACAATATTTACCCGTTCCATTTTTCAGACGGCGACAACCTCACTTCCGACAACGAGCGCTGCGTCAAGCTGGTGAGGGAATTGATGGAGCGTTGCAATATGTTCGGATATGGGGAGGTTAATCAGTATACATCTTTAAGATATATACAAAAGGTTCCCGTCTAAACCGGGAACCTGGGTATTACTTCAATTTCGAACTGGTCCTTTTTCGTCCATTCCTTTTTTCTAATGAACAGTACCTTCTCGATGATCGATTTGAGGAGGTGATTTTTTTGTTCAGCTGAAGGTAAAGTGTGGTAAGTATCTATTGCTGCCACTATTTTTGGAACGATGGTCTTTTTGTGCTTCTTTCGATGCAGTTCCGTCTCAATATCATTCTGAAGATGGGAAATTACGGACTCGACCTCTTTGATTTTGTCAGATATACTCTTGTGACGTTGTAAGAATATTTCTTCAGTATAAACTTTCTTTTCAAGCATCTCAAATGCCGTTTCTCGCATGGCATTAAGTTCAGTTAGTTCTTTTTGAAAGTGAGAGATTTGTTTTGTCTTGGTGTCTAGCGGATCGTCTTCTTTATCAACAAGCGAAGCAGATAGTTCATTTTGGCTAAGTGAAGCTTGTTGTGCTAGGATTTCTAGAGCCTGAAGGACTCGCTGTTCCGCGAGAGGTAATAATACCCCTTTCTGGAGGCCTTGGCATCTTGGATTAATGCAACGTAATTGTGGGTTGGGGCGATCCGCTGTTCGATTCATATACAAAGCTCGTCCACAAACGCCGCACTTGATGAGGCCGGCCAGGGGGTTGCTTAATCCAATCCCCTCCCTAGTAGGGGCTCTCCATCTTCCTGTCAAAGCGGTGTTTGCGTTATCGAATTGCTCTTGTGTAATGATGGCTTCATGAGCATTTTCGTGACGGATCCATAATTCTGGTGGTACCTTTTTTTTCACACGTTTACCGTTTCTTTTCATGTGTTTTTCCTTACCCCATATGATGTGACCGAGATACGCTTCATTTCTAACGATACTGGAGATCGTGGACTGCTCCCATAGATCACCTTCAGGTGGTTTTATCCCAAGGGAATCTAGGTGCTTTACGACTGCCTGGCGGCCATGTCCTTCAGCAACCATATCAAAGATTTTACGGACTACTTGAGCCTGTTCTGGATTTGGATGGAGTTTTAGGTTCTCGTCCCTATCGTAGCCGTATGGTGGCTTACGTGTAATTGATTTTCCGTCCTTAGCTGATCTTCTGCGTCCGCCTTGTAATCGTTTGTTGATCTGCTTAAGTTCTTCGCGCGCGATGATGGACTTAACACCAAAAAGTAGCTCAGCTCCTTCTGCGTTACAGTCGATTACCTCGGAAGGGGTAATAATGAGAGTCTCTGAGAATTTGAAAGCACGAAAGAACGTTCCTGCGTCAATCATATCTCCGCGGCCCAGGCGATCCATGTCCATTACGACAACGCCTTCAACGATGCCTTCTTCCATCTGCCGGAGCATTTCTTGGACTTCAGGTCGCTCTGAAATGAATTCTCCAGAAACAATTTCTTCAAAGACGTGGATCACATTATGGTTTTCTCGCCGAACTAGTTCGAAAAGCTCGCGCCTGTGTTTATCCAAAGTATCAAAGGGAGTATTATTTTCCTGAGCTTTCCGTTCTTCTTCAACGTCTTTCCTGCTTTTCCTAAGATATATAAAGACGTCTAGGTTGGTGGGGCGGTTCATGTAATCACCTCCCCATGATTGTACCAATTTCTTTTCGTAAAATGCATTAGGAAAGTGTATACTTTATTTGTCGGAAATCCACGACAAGGTGGCCGCGAGCAGGTATGAAACCTACTCCTTGCCTGCCCTTTCAATCCGGATAACTTCGTATAAAGACGGAATTGGTCGACCAACAGCTTCAGACACGATCAAGGCGTTTTTTAGTGACATGACATAACGGTTCGAACACCAGTCT
>DASQMM010000589.1:0-18634 GCA_035645495.1 Brevibacillus sp.
GGTCTCGCCCCTGCCATTCTGGATCGGCACCACGTTCTGCCGCATCACGACCTGCTCTTGGGAGACGCCACGCGAACCAATGACCGCTTTTCCCGTCGACAAGCAATACATGACTGCGGGCTCGTTGCCCGCTGTAGCCAACTGGCCCACGACGGACCCGCTGTACAGCGAGCGCGCCGTCGCTGGCGAAGCCTGAGCCACGACCAATGCAGAGCTGTGGTCCGCTGTGGGGCAATCGATAAACATGTCTGCCTGTGACAGATCGGCGAAAATCTGCAGTTTGGACGCCAAATCCTCCAGAATGCGGATATCTTCCTCTCGCAGGGTGGTAGCAGATAGACAGAGTTCTCGTAATGATTGCATAGGCTCCTCTCTTTTCGCACGGATATATTGTCATAATTTTCCCACAAATAGTCCCTGACGAAAAGAGGTTTACGGTTTGCAATGGGCCTGCAAAAAGCTGCGCAGCTCCTCTACTCCCTCCAGCGTGTGAGCCGACGTGCAAAAAATCCTTGCCCCACCAACAGACTGGCGCAAAAATGTTTCCGCACGCTTCACATCTGCTGCTGGATGGTCGGCTTTGGTGATGACCCCGATGCACGCATGGGGAAACCCCTGCGAAAATCCAGGCGGGAAGTAGTTGCGGTCGCGGGTCGCGTCCTGCACCATGACAATCATTCCCGCTTCGAGTGCGGTTGCCATCAGCGTGCGGTAAAACATCGGATTCTCACTGTATTCTCCAGGCGTGTCGATCACCCAATCCGCGTATTCCAAGGCCTGTGTTTTCCGCGCGGGCTGTTCCTTTCGCAGCAAGGCCTTGATCAACGATGATTTGCCCGCTTCAATCGCGCCAATCACCATCACTCGCTTGCTCATGATTTCGTGACCAGCGCCGGAGTGAAGCGCAGCTTTTCGTATAATACGCGGTTGACAGCCTCCACCGCCATCTCTACCGCCGCTACATCCCCCACGACGATCAGCGATCCTGTAAAGCGGTCGAGGAAGCCCAGCTCCACATCCGCAGCCTTCGTGGCGATATCAGCGGCAATGATCGCTGTCTCGGTCGGCGTCAGGGTGAGGATTCCGATCGCTCCCGCCTCGTTGATCCCCAGCTTGGTATAGAGCGTCACATCGGGATTGGCGATGACGTGCGCGAGCGTCACCTGTTTGCCCGGTACGAATTCCTGGATCACCCGCGAACGTTCTTGTTCCATCCGCTATTCCTCCTCCACTGCTCCCGGAACCTCGAACGAGTCGACGATCCCGACAATTACCGCATCGATCGGAACATGGTTGTTGGCAAAAAGAATCCTGGCTGGCGTACCGCGGGAAACGATAACCTGCTCCCCGATCCCGGCGCCGATTCGGTCTGCGGCGATGACGGTCTGTCCCCCGTCCCGGCCGCGCCAGTCAATGGGTTGAACCACCATGAGCTTTAGGTTTTCCATGCCTGTTTCCTTTTGCGTGGCCCAGACACTGCCAATCACTTTTCCCAAAAACATCGGATCACCCTTTTCCCAGCGTGCGGATCGTAATGCTGCGTTCACGCAAGGCATCATAGGCCAAAGGCGAAATAATCGTCCCCTTTTTCACCTGCAAGACCGTCTCGCGAAGCTGAGGTTGGGAGTATACCCAATCAACGGTTAACAGCCTCCCGGAAAATACCGCCTCATCCTCGTCCACTCGCTCACTTCCAGCTGTCTGCTGTGACTTTCCTTCGCCCTTCCCTCTATCCTTCAGCCTCGCAATCACCCGCTCAGCCAATCGCTTCTGTTCTGTAAACTCTACTCCGAGCTCTTGTAATTGCTCGACATGTTGGCGGAACAATTGCTCATAGGCGGGAGGTAATGCCAAGGTCTGCAGCGTGCGCCGATCTGCGCGTTTCAAGCCTGGCGAGTCTGAACCGACTACGACAAATTTGCCTGTCACCAGCGCCGAAAAGACGATTTCTGCCTTGATCGTCCCCTTTAACCCCGTAGCGATCCGCGCCGCATTGTCCAGATCGATTTCCGGAATCACAATTCCGTCGTAATTCTCCGGGACCTCCAAGGGAGCTGGAGCGTATTCGTCTGCGGCGAGGATTCTCCCCGCCCCTCCGCACTCGATCTGATGCATTCCCAGCCAGGAGGAGGTTTCTCCGTCCAAAAAAAGAATGTCATGACAGATTCCGTATTTTTTCAATTGAATAAAATGATCGCCATACGCCTCATGTGCTTGACTGTCGCAAAACACATACAGTACGCGCGGTGCCTTCTCCTGCTCTTCTCGGTACTGCGCTTGCAGGATTTCCTTGGTGATGGCTTCGACCATTTCACGGATGTTGATCGTCATCTCGTCTATCACCTCCGATAGTCGGAGTAAAACCGGCCGTTTTTCCCGATCACCTTCACCCGGTCGCCTGTCTTGACATTGGCGGCATTGCCTTCATCCAGATCGACGTGAAAGTCGAGGGCAAAGCGCGGATCGACGCGGACGATGACATCCGGGTACACAATCGGACGGTCTGTTTGTGTCTCCAAAATAAGCGAGTCGCCATCCTGCACCTGGAACTGCTGGGCCTCCTGTACAGACATGTGCACATGCCGCTTGGCTACGATAACCCCTTTTTCCAGTACGACTGTGCCTCTGCCTGTCACCAGGACCAGACCCGGCGTTCCTTCGATGTCGCCCGACATGCGCAGCGGGGCCGCTACCCCGAGCACGTACCCGTCGGTTCGGGATATTTCCACCTGCGTCTGAGTACGTGCCGGACCGAGAATCCGGACGCCGTGGATACTGCCTTTGGGCCCGACGAGCGTGACAGTCTCCTCGCAAGCAAACTGTCCGGGTTGGGAGAGCTCGCGCAACGGGGTCAACGAGTGTCCCTTGCCAAACAGCCTCTCCACATGCTCGAGCGACAAATGAACATGCCGATTGGATACCCCGAGAGGAATTTCCCTGGGCGTCTGGGCAGCAAGCTCCTCATCCGGCTGTTCCTCGAATGCTTTCACCTGAATCCCCCTCCCCCGTAAAAAGTCTGCCGCTGCCGGTGTCAAGATGTCCCCTTTTCCCAGAAAAAACGGGGTCGGGATGCCTGTTTTCTGCATGGCTCGCAAAGCGGACTCCGTGATCAAAGACATCGGGTATTATCCTTCCAGTTTAGGCAGAATCAGCTCGATATCGCTGTGCGGACGCGGAATCACATGTACGGATACCAGTTCTCCTACCTTTTCCGCTGCCGCTGCCCCTGCGTCAGTGGACGCCTTTACTGCTCCGACATCTCCGCGAACCATGACGGTCACCAATCCCCCGCCGACATGCACTTTTCCGATCAGCTTGACGTTGGCAGCCTTCACCATGGCGTCTGCCGCTTCTACCGCTCCTACCAGCCCTTTTGTTTCCACCATTCCCAGTGCGGACATTTCTCCTGCCATTTTCGTTTCCTCCTTTGATTTGCTATCCTCTCATCTCCGCCAAAACGGATTGGATAATGTTTTTGATCTCTTCCCGGTTGATCGTAATGTTCATCCCGGACAAGGCCTGCAAGACAGCTTCCTGCACCGGTTCTTGACCAGCCGCGCTGCTTTCTTCTTGCGGCATTTCCCGGACTCCAAAAGCCACTCGCTTGATGTTGAAAAGATGCTTGGGACCGATGTTGTCAGACGTGATATTGTTGCCGAGCGCTCCGCAGCCCAAGGTCAGGGACGGAAAAATCGCTGTCGTAGCACCAATGCCGCCAAAGGTTGTTCCGGTGTTGACGGCAATCCGCGATGCAGGCATCTCTTTGCCGTACGCCTCAATGACCTGCTGGTCGGCAGCATGAATCCCTGCGGTGTGGCCCAGTCCGCCAAGCTCCAGCAGTTGCCGGCAGCGCGCAAAACCTGACTGTGTATCCGGTACGGTGTACATCGCGAGGACAGGCGCCAGCTTTTCGATGGAAAAAGGAAAAGCTTTTCCTACGCTCGTTTCCTCGCCGATCAGTACGCGCGTCTCGGGTGATACGGCAATCCCCGCCATTTGAGCGATTGACGGAGCGGAACGCCCCACCATCTTGGCGTTCAGCGAGCCGTTTACCGCTATGACAGCAGCCACCTTTTCTTTTTCCCGCTCATCCAGGAAGTAGGCGCCTTCCCGCTTGAGTACATCTACCAGCTCCCGCTTGACGCTCTCCTCGACGACCAGAGCCTGTTCGGAGGCGCAAATCGTGCCATAGTCAAAGGTCTTACTCTGCACGATGCGTCTCGCAGCCCCGTTCATATCCGCGCTCGGGTGGATGAACACAGGTACATTTCCGGGTCCGACACCGTATGCCGGCTTGCCGGAGCTGTACGCCGCCTTGACCATCTGCGTTCCCCCGGTAGCGAGAATCAGATCAATCAGCTTGTGCTTCATCAGCTCCTGAGTAGCTTGCAAGGTTGGATTGCGGATGCAATGGATCAATCCCGGCGGCGCTCCCGCCTGTTCGGCTGCCTGCGCCATTACCTGGGTCGCTTCCGAGGTACAGCGGGCTGCCGAGGGATGCGGGCTAATGACGATGGCATTCCCCGCCTTTACAGCGATCATCGCCTTGAACATCGCTGTCGAGGTCGGGTTGGTAGACGGGACGATTCCCGCAATGATTCCGACTGGGTGAGCGACCTCCCATACTTGTTTTGCCTCGTCTTTTCCGATGATTCCAACTGTTTTTTGTTCCCGTATGGCGTTGTATACATCTCTTGCCGCGAACAGGTTCTTTACCTTTTTGTCTACCACATTGCCAAAGCCCGTTTCTTCGACCGCCATGGCGGCAAGCCGTTCCGCCGCCTCGATCCCTGCACGGGACATCGATGCCACAATCGCATCGATTTGCTCCTGGCTGTAGGCGGTAAGTTTTTTTTGTGCTTCCTGTGCTTGGGAAAGCGCGGTGCGCACTTCCTGAATAGAGGTGAGATCAGCATCCAAGATCATGGCGCCTGCTCACCCCCTGTCTCCTTTTGCTGGGCTTGTGCAGGACGCTCCCGCTCACCTTTCTTCGCTGCCGCCTTGGTTTTCACAGATGCATCCTCCGCCTTGATCGACAGGGCTGCCAACTGCTTGATCATCTTCGGCACATGTTCGTCCGGACGCGGAATGACGTGCGAGTGAAGGAGCCTGCCTACCCGTCTAGCCGCATCTGCACCTGCGTCTACGGCTGCCTGGACGGAAGAGACATCTCCGATCACGTATACGGTCACGATACCCGCATCTACCCCCTCATACGTCACGACCCGGACATCCGCTGCTTTCGCGGCGGCATCTGCGGCAGCGACAAGAGCGGGCAGACCCAGTGTTTCGATCATGCCAAGTGCGTATGCTTGAACGCTCATGTCGTTTTCCTCCTGCTACTCTCTCCTCTATCGCTTTACGGGCTGCCTGGCTACACTTCTCACCGTTTCGGCAAATGCTTCTGCCGCTGCAGTGCAGGCCGATTGGCTTCCCGTCAAGAGGGCACCGCCGAAATTGGTTTCTGTAGGCGGTCCGAAAAATTGCACTATCTGTACATCCGCTGCTTTTAGGGCAGCATCGATTCCGACCATCGCTTCCAGCGGGGGCGCGATTAGATACGCGAGCGGCTCACCTAAGGGGATGGACGCTTGATTGGACAAGTAACTCCCGGTTCTTGAGACGACATGAGCGTAATAGGCATGCGTCCCCTCATCGTTCAGGGCATAAAAACAGGAGCCGTTCTCCAAAAACGATACCGCCGCATCCAGCCCGCTTTGCACCTCCGATGGCGTCGCTCCTCCGATGATGCCGATGAATTCTCCGGAAAGCGGACCAGAGGCATGGCCGGATCCGGCGTAAAACGATTTGGCATAGACAACTTCGACTGCCGCTTTTTTCGTCGCTTCATCGATGGCGGTATACCCCACATCGTCAATCGTCGAAGTGAAAAGACCCAAGCTCCGAATATGCGGCGGCAGATTCAGTTTTTCTGCAAACTGCGCATCTACATTTGGAATCAGACGCACAGCAAGTGGTGTTGCACGAATCGGTTTTTCCATGCCTGTCACGCTCCCTCCCAACCTCGTTTCCAAAACGCAAAAAAGGCGCCGTAACAACAGGGAACGACCCTATTGCTCTTGGCGCCTTTGCCTTTTGACTGTTCACTTGTCTGATAAAGCGAGAGTATTCTGACACTTTATCTGTCTCTTTACTTTATGACAAGACCGGAAGATTTGCAAGCGTTTTCCCGAAGCAGCTCCAGAAAAAGCTCCAGGGCCTTGGTCCGAAATGAGTCTGACTGCGTAACGATCGAAAATTTCCTGGTCAACGGCGTTCCCGCTACGGGCAAGATATGCAGGGTCTTGAGCTTCTGCTCTTTGCGAATCGCCCAATCAGATAAGAGACTAATCCCCAGACCCGCCTCTACGGATTCCTTGATTACCTGTGTGCTTCCGAATTCCATTCGCTTCGACGGTTCGATTTGCAAAGAAAGAAACAACTTTTCCGCTGCTTCCCGTGTCCCGGAGCCTTCCTCGCGTACGATCCAGGTCTCTTCCGCAAGCTCCTCTACCCGTACTTCGGATTGCCGGGCCAGTCGATGATCGCTTGAGACAATGACGTACATCTGATCGTCGGCAAAAGGCTCCACGTTCATTTTTTCTCCCACATACTCACTCTCGACGATCCCCACATCCAGCTGCCGATTGGCTACCTGCGCCGAGATGACTCGCGAATTATGGATCGTGATGGACGGCGTAATGCGTGGGTACAGCTCCCGCAGGCGGGCAATGACATGCGGCAGCACATATTCCCCGTAGGTGTAGCTAGCTCCAATCGTCAAATGACCGCTCGGTGTATACATCAGGTCGTGCACCAGGTTTTGCATGCGTTCGTACATTCCCAAGATCTCTTTGGCATGGTAGTAGACGATCTCACCAGCCTTGTTCAGCCGAACGTATTTATTATTGCGTTCCAACAGCTTGCAGCCGAGGGCCTGCTCCAATGACTTGATATATTGACTCACAGCGGGCTGCGTCATATGCAGGTCTTCGGCGGCCCGAGAAAAATTCTGCCGTTCGGCTACCGCGATCAGCACGCGCAAGAGTTGCTCCATGACCAATCCCTCCTTGCTCCTTCTCTGAATTATAACAATTTGCTTATCGTCATTATAGTGATGATTTATTTTTCTTATACTAGACCATCCTTTAAGATAAAGGTAGTAACGGAGGAGGAATGGTAGGTATGGGCACACAAGCACAATCAGAAGCAGACGTTGCACAAAAACAGGCAGCAGCAACGGTACCATCTCCCCTGCCTTTGTGGCTTGGCGGCATTGCGTTCACCTTTTTGATTGCCTTGCTTGGCTACGGTTTATCCCTTGTCCCTGTCTTTGACCGGGTTGGTCCGCTGGCTTGTGCCATTTTCATCGCTGTCGCCTATCGGCAAATATTCGGTTACCCGGAAGTACTCCGGTCCGGCATTCAATTCTCGGCCAAACAATTGCTTCGTCTCGCCATCATTTTATACGGATTAAAATTGAATGTAGACGTGATCTTTGCCCAGGGCCTTGGTCTTCTGCTGTACGATGTCGGTGTCATCCTTTTTTCGATCTTGGCCACACTCTTGATCGCAAAAGCATTGAAGGCAGACTTCAAGCTCTCCCTGCTGCTCGGGATTGGTACTGGAGTATGTGGAGCTGCAGCCATTGCCGCTGTTTCTCCAATCGTCAGGGCAAAAGACGACGAGACAGCGATCAGCGTGGGCATCATCGCCCTCGTCGGAACGATCTTCGCCGTGATGTACACAATTCTGATGCCGTTTTTGCCTGTATCCCCGGTTGATTACGGCATCTGGTCCGGGATGACCTTGCACGAGCTTGCACATGTCGCATTAGCTGCCGCTCCCGCTGGGGAAGATGCTTTGGCGATGGCCTTGCTCGCCAAGCTGGGACGCGTCCTGCTGCTTGTTCCGCTCTGCCTCGTTCTGGTCTACTTCATGAAGCGGAAAGGGAGCGCAGACGGGGATGCCAAAATTAGTTTCCCCTATTTCCTGCTTGGCTTCCTCGGCATGAGCTTGTTCGGAAGCTATGTCCTGGGTACGTATATCCCGGTCAGTGAATCCTTCCTGACATCGACCGCAACGGTGACGACCTTCATCCTGGCGATGGCGATGGTCGGGCTGGGATTGAACATCAACCTGCGCGACCTGCGCAAAGCATCCCGGCCGCTGATCGCCATGTCGATTACTTCGGTGTTGCTTTCCGTCGTTTCGTTGCTCCTGATTTAATTTTCGCAAAGAAAAACAGCCTTCTCTCAAAAAGAGGGCTGTTTTTGCTTGGAAAACCATTCTTTTATTCCTCTTCCAGCAGCACCTTTTCCAACGCTGCGATAGCCTCGGCTTCATCTATACCGTTTGCTACTAATGAGATTTCGTCACCTTTGCCAATGGCGGAAGCCATAACGCCCATGATGCTTTTTCCGTTGGCTTCCTTCCCGTTCTTCACAAGTTTGATCTCGCTTTTAAAAGTGGTTGCCAGCTTTACGAAGTTGGCAGCAGGTCTGGCGTGCAAACCATGCGGAAGTCCCACAACTACTTTTTTCTCCATTATCTGCTCTGCCTCCTAGATGTTTATGTGGGCAAATCTGTTTGTAACAAAATCCTCTACTTGCTGCGATGTACTCATCCCAAGAATTTGCGGAATCTCCTTCGCGGCCATTTCCCGGCTGATTCGGCCGATCTGCTGGCGGGCAGGCAAAATACTGCTGGCACTCATGCTGAATTCATCCAGCCCCATGCCCAGAAGAATCGGTATGGCGATTGGATCGCCAGCCATTTCCCCGCACATCCCGACCCATTTCCCTTTAACATGCCCGGCCTCGATCACCTGACGAATCAAGCGCAGGACAGCCGGATGATACGGCTGATAGAGATAGGAGACCCGCTCATTCATGCGATCTGCCGCCAATGTGTACTGGATCAGATCATTGGTGCCGATGCTGAAAAAGTCCACTTCATCAGCAAAGACATCAGCCATCATCGCGGCGGCCGGGATCTCGATCATGATTCCCACTTCAAATGGTTTCGAGAGATCGACACCGTTCTTTTGCAAGGCTTCCTTCTCCTCTTCCAACAAGGCCTTGGCCTGCCGGAATTCCTCCAGCGTCGCAATCATCGGGAACATGATTTTCAGATTGCCATAGACACTGGCACGGAGCAAAGCCCGCAGTTGTGTCCGAAACAGCTCTTGCTGGTCCAGACAAAGACGAATCGCCCGAAACCCTAAAAACGGATTCATCTCTTCTGGCAAATTCAGATAAGGAAGATGTTTGTCCCCGCCGATGTCCAATGTGCGAATAACGACCGGTTTCCCTTCCATTTTCTCCAGCACTTGCTTATACGCCTGAAATTGCTCCTCTTCTGTCGGGAAATCCTCGCGCCCCATGTAGAGGAACTCCGTGCGAAAAAGTCCCACGCCTTCCGCTCCATGAGCGATGACCTCTGCCAGATCCTGCGGGCTGCCGATGTTGGCTGCCAGCTCCACATGATGGCCGTCCTGACTCACCGTCTTTTGGTCGACCAGCGTGGCCCATTCCGCTTTTTGGCGGTCGTACTCCGCTTGCTTGGCTTGGTACGCAGCAATCTCCTCTTGGCTTGGATCAACAATGACGATACCCGCATGTCCATCTACGATCAATTTGCTTCCCGGCTGGACTGATGTGGTGATGTCCCGTGTACCTACGACAGCAGGGATCCCCATCGACCTCGCCATGATCGCGGAATGCGAGGTTCTGCCCCCGATATCCGTGACGAAACCTTTGACATAGCGCCGATCCAGCTGTGCGGTATCCGAAGGGGTCAAATCCTTGGCTACTACGATCACTTCTTCCTTCGTATGACCGGGCATGTCAAGCTCCACTCCAAGCAAGTAGGAGAGGACCCTCCTGGTGACGTCGCGGATGTCCGCGGCCCGTTCTCTCATGTATTCGTTGTCCATTTGCTCAAAAATGCTGATAAAGCCCTGTGCGGCATCATTCAAGGCGGACTCGGCGTTTACCTGCTCCTGCTGAATCGTTGCTGTCACGGTATCTACCAACTCAGGGTCTTCCAAGACCATCAGATGTGCCCGGAAAATATCCGCGTGCTCCGACCCCATCTCCCGTTCCACCCGCTCACTGATCTCATGCAAGTCAGCTTTTGCCTTTTCCAAAGCCTCCTGAAAACGTCTAATTTCCGCGTCGGCATCTTCCACGCTGACGGTCTTCACCTCAAGCTCGGAATTATGGAGCAATAGTGCCGCTCCAATGACAATGCCAGCCGATGCTTTTACTCCTGGGATCTCACGAGACATCTGACTCCCACCTTTCCTGATCTATCTTTGCACCCCTTTACGCTACCGTGATTCCAAATGTCCGAGAATCATCGCCGCAACCGGGTGCGTAAGCGGTATCCCTGTATATTTAGGCACAATCTGCTGCCATCCTGCTTGTTTCACATCGGCCTGGATGCGTTGGGCTTCCGAATCTGCCGGATCATCGAAGCGTAAGGCTGCCGCTATCGCCAGTGCCAGATTTTCCGGGACGATCCCCTTCTCCGCGCATTGCATCGCAGGTCCTACAAGGCGATCATCAGGTGAGAGCTTGCGGATCGGGTTGCGCGCCACTCGCGTCACCTGGTCAGACAGCAACGGATTGGAAAAGCGCTCCAGAATTTTCTCCCTGTACTTGGCCATCGTTTGCGCGTCGAAGCCATGCTTTTGCACCAGCAATTCTCCGGTCTCGCTTAGTGCACCGCGAGTGGCCGCCAAAATATCCTCATCCCTCATTGCCTCATCAATTGTCGATTTGCCGCGCAAGTAACCCAGATAAGCCAGGACGGCATGCCCGGTATTGACGGTAAACAGTTTGCGCTCGATGTAGGGCCAGATTCCCGCTACATACGTGATACCGTTGATGGCAGGTGCTTCCCCGACCACTTGTGATCGATCCACCACCCATTCGTAGAAAGGCTCGACAGTTACCCGAAGCTTGTCGTCATGCTGCTGGATAGGAACGATCCGATCTACTGCCGCATTGGGAAAGCCAATCTGCTTGTCTGCCAGCTTCCGGTCAGCCTCCCCGAGGAAATCATAGACATGCTCTTTCAAATGCGCACTCCCGCCAATCATATTTTCGCAGGCAATGATGTTTAGCGGCTCGGCACTAGCTTTTGTTCGCAATGAAATACCCGACGCGATTGCCTCTGCAATATGCGGCAGGACATGCGGCCCAACGGCAGTCGTGACAAGATCAGCTTGGGCAATCGCATGTGCCACAACCTGCACGTCCCGCCCGCTAATTGCCCGTACCCCGTCTACCACAGAGGACGACGCACCTTCTGTTGCCAGCTCCACTTCGTAGGACCGCCGGCGATTCAACTCGTCTACCAACTCTTGATTCACATCCACGAACAAGACCTCGTAGCCAGCCTGATGCAAAAGCTGCCCGATAAACCCGCGCCCGATATTTCCTGCGCCAAAATGTACGGCCTGCTTCATAACCTACAACTCCTTTGCAAACAGAGCCAAAATCTCGTCGGCTGTTGTTGCCTGCGCCGCCTTTTTTACATTTTCCTCCTCCGAGCAAATGATGGCGATCTGCGAGAGGACCTCCAAATGGTCATCGCCAGCACCGGCAATCCCGAACAACAGATAAGCCGTATTTCCTTCACCGAAGTCGACACCATCCGGTACTTGCACGACGGAGATGCCTGTCGACTTGATCTGTTCCTTCGATTCGTTGGTGCCGTGCGGGATGGCGACACCACTGCCGATGTAGGTAGTAGCCAATTCCTCGCGCTCTTTCATCTTATCCACATACTCCTGTGTAACATGACCGGCTTTTACCAGCAATTCTCCCGCGAGGCGAATCGCTTCCCACTTGTCACTTGGTTTTGCTTGCAGCATGATTTTTTCTTTTGTCAGTATCGTTGTCATCTCGTTCTCTCCAATCCAGTCTTTTTTAGGCAAAAGATGAGCAGCCGTCCAGCGATCTCGTCGGCGATCGACTGTTCCTCGCCTTTTGCCAGTACAGTTTGCACTTCATCTTCGATCAGCATCGAGCTGATTTCACTTAAGATCTCCAAGCCTTCCTTTCGCATGTCATGGGGACCCAGGAGCAGAAGAAGCATCCGAACAGGCATCTCCTGTTCGTCCATGGATCTCAGATAGACAGGATGACGCAGCTTGTGGATCGTAAAAGAATGCTGCGCCACTTCCTCATACTTCCCATGAAACAGGGCAAAAGAAGTTCCGGGAATCCCCAACCCGCCCAGCCTTTCCCGCTGCAGCAACTTCCTTGTGACAGCCTCTTCATCTTGTATCGTCCCATGCCGTTTCAATTCCTTACAAATCTGACGCAGAAGATAGGGGACAGACTTCAGCTCTCCCACATTGTCCCACTGATATACCCGAATTCCTGCTGCCACTTGCGACGCATAGCCCGTGTACAGATGGATGTCGTGCAACTGCAGCAGCGACTTTTTGCTTTCATTCGAAACGATCCACGCATGTGGGGCGATATCCTCTATTCCGGTACTTCGCTGATGCAGATGAGCCTTGATCTTCTCCCGCTCCTCTGGTGTCAGCAAAGGACTGACGATGACGTAATCCTGCCCCGGCAACGGCAGAGGGATCGTCGAAATAATCACGTCGTATTCGGACCTGGGGATACGCCCTATATCAAAGGCAGAGAGATTTTGCAGGCTGACGATCTCCGGGATCTCCTTTTTAATTCGCATCGCCAGGATCTGGGATGAGCCGATGCCGCTGGAACAGACGACCAATGCCCGGTAACGCTGCCATTCCTGCTTCATGCGTTCCGCTGCGGCACCAATATGCATGACCAGATAGCCGATTTCCTCATCCGGAACCTCCAGGTCGGGGAATAAGGCTGCTACAGCCTCCCTGACCACCTCGAACAACTCCGGGTATTGGCTTTGAATCTGTTTTACCAGCGGGTTGCGGATCTCCAGTTTGGCCTGGAGCCGATACAGCGCGGGTTCGAGATGCATAAGCAAGCCGTGATAGAGGGAACGGTCTCTCGCAAGTGGAATGCCCAGACGGTCCTCACAAGCCTGAATCAGCCTTTGCGTGGCGTCCATCAGTTCCGCATTGGCCGTACCAAACCAGTCTTCTTGGGAGTGGCGCAGCTTGGCTCCCCGTAAATGCATCGTGATATAGCCAATCTCCGCAGATGGCATCTGGAGCTGAAACAACTCCTCGACCCGCTTGATAATCTTTTGGGCGATCGGGTACTCCGGGGTCTGGGACAATTCCGTCAGCGTTTTCTCGTCAAATGAGATGTTCTCTCCTTTTTGCACTCGCTCGACGGTCAGCGCCAGATGCGTGACCAGACCGATATAGGCACTGTCGGCCAAAGGATACGGCAGATCATGCTCCAGTTGTGCCAACGCCTTTTCGACCTTGATCAGCTTTTCCTTGTTGATCAGCTCCAGCAGACGCTCGGTCAAGGAGTTGGCCGCATGCAGCGTTTTATGCTGAATGTTATCCCGGATCAGGCTAATCAGTTCGTGGTCATCCAGATGATCCGCGATCAAGCGGCTAATCATCCTTCTCTTGGCAGATTCCGTCCCCAGCAATTCTACCCCGTAGCCCCTTTTTCGTAATAAAGTGAGCTCCAGCGGGGCGAGCTTGCCTTCCAGCTCATCCAAGTCGTGGCTAATCGTCGCCTTTGTCACTTTCAGATCGATGGCAAGGGAGATCAGCTTGACAGGCTCTGTAGCCTCCAGCAAGGCACAGAGAATGATCAGTTGACGCTGCTCGACCGTGAACCCTGTCGTGGCTTGCGGGAGAACTGCCAGACGAAGCTCCTGCTTCTGCTCATCATGCCCCTGCAGTTCTATACCCGAACCTGCTTTTCTCACCAATTCCAGATGGTACTGGCGAAACAAGCGTTCCAGACTATCCAGTTCACGGTGAATCGTCCGTGTGCTGACCTTGACCTGCGCCGCAATCCCGGCGACCGTCCAGCTTTTATTCTGTTGCAGCAATAGCTCGATAATCTCCCTTTGTCGTGCGGATACGCCCACTTTTCCATCCCCTGCTTACCATTCTGGCCCAAGTTAAAGAAAAGAAGGATAACGCTAGCTCTTCACTAGCGTTATTGCCTTTACTTGAGACGAGTAACCAACTTGTCGTACTCTGGACTATTCAAGAAATTATCGATGGAGATATGCTCCGCTTCAGGCAGCTTTGCTTGCGCCCGGCTGGTCAAAGACTTGTGGGTAATGACGATGTCGGCATCGTTTGGTAGGTCATTGATCGCAGTGTTGATGACCGTAATCTCATCTAGTCCCGCTTCTTTGAATTTTTTACGCAGCGTCGCAGCACCCATCGCGCTCGAGCCCATCCCTGCATCGCAGGAAAAGACTACTTTTTTCACTTCGGCTGCCGGAGTGGCGACCTTCTCCTCCCCTTTCGCAGCCGTTTGCTGATTTCCCTTTAATTCCTTCATTTTTTCTGTCGCTTGCTCCAATTCGTCCTCATTCTCTTTTCCGCTCATTTTCAGCAAAGCAGCCGCAATCAGGAAGGACACGATAGTCGCACCTGCCACCCCCGTCAATACCGGGAGCAAACCGCCTTTAGGCGCCATGGCACTCAGAGCAAAAATGCTTCCCGGCGACGGAGGAGCAACCAATCCTGCGCCTAGTAGTGTGAACAGGAACACCCCTGTCATCCCGCCGCCGATCACGGCCAGGATCAAACGCGGATTCATCAAAATATACGGAAAGTAAATCTCGTGGATTCCGCCAAGGAAGTGAATGATCACAGCTCCTGGAGCCGATTGCTTCGCATTGCCTCTGCCGACCAGCCAGTATGCCAGCAGGATTCCCAGCCCTGGGCCTGGGTTGGTCTCAAGCAAGAAAAAGATCGATTGTCCCACCTTGGATGCCTCATCCAGACCGATTGGGCTCAGAATTCCATGGTTGATCGCGTTATTTAGAAACAGGATTTTTGCAGGCTCGATGATGATATTCGCCAATGGCAGCAATCCGGCATTTACGATTCCTTGCACGCCCGCCGCCAATGTGTGGTTCAGTGCTTCTACCACCGGACCGATTGCCGTAAAGGCAAACAGGGTCAGCAAACCGCCGATGATCCCTGCCGAAAAGTTGTTCACCAGCATTTCAAAGCCCGCGCGGATCTTGCCTTCAAAGAGGCGGTCGACTTGTTTGATCACCCAGCCCCCGAGTGGGCCCATGATCATCGCACCCATGAACATCGGGATATCCGCACCGACGATAACCCCCATGGTGGCAATCGCTCCTACCACACCGCCTCGGACGTCATGCACTAATTTACCGCCTGTATACCCGATCAAAAGCGGCAACAGATAAGTGATCATCGGGCTTACGAGTTTTGCCAGGTCTTCGTTCGGCTTCCAACCGGTAGGAATAAATATGGCAGTAATAAGTCCCCATGCGATGAACGCCCCGATGTTGGGCATCACCATCGCACTTAGAAAACGTCCAAACTTTTGCACCCGTACTCGTGTACCGCCAGAAGATGCTTGATTATTGACCATTTCCATCCTGCCCCCCCTTTTCCTTGTTACTCGTATTTCTTCCTCAAATATAAAGCGTTTACATAAGCCTCTCAACTCATTCAAAACGCGAGTTTGTCGCTATCGTTGTTGCCAAATTTGAATAAATGAAAAAGGGCTGACCCTCAAGCAGATTCTTCTGCCTGAGGATCAGCCCCTTATAGTTACATCGATCTCTTATCGTTGCTTGTTATACGATCTGCCGCTGCCTTCTCCAGAACGCGGGCGGGATTCACCGCTGCGTGGACGGTATTCGCCACTGCGGGGACGATATTCGCCGCCGCCGCGATGTTCACCGCTGCCGCTGCGTGGACGGAAAGGACGTTTTCCGCCTCCATACCCGCCGCCTTGACCGCCTTGACCGCCTTTACCTTTGTATGGCGCTTTCTTACGACCGACGCGGATTGGCGCTTCTTCGGTCAAATGGATAGGTGTCGTATCCGGTTCTTTGGTCAGCAGTTTGAGTGCTGCGGATACCAGCGTGACGGAATCTACATCCTCCAGCAATTGCTCTGCAAGGGTCTTATAGGCAGTCAGATTGTCTCTGCCGCTCGCCTCCAGCAGTTTTTCCAAAGCCATGCGCTGCTGCCCTTCCAGGGCCTCAGACATCGACGGCACCGAACGACGCTCCATGCGGCGGTTGGTGGCACGCTCGATCAAGCGAAGGTGGTCAATTTCCCGAGGGGTCACGAAGGTGATGGCCAAACCTGTCTTCCCGGCGCGGCCTGTTCGCCCGATCCGGTGTACGTAGCTCTCGGAATCCTGCGGGATATCGAAGTTGAATACATGTGTGACGCCACTGATATCCAGACCGCGAGCAGCCACGTCCGTCGCTACCAGCACTTCGATGGTCCCCTCTTTGAATTTGCGCAGCACGCTATCGCGCTTCGCTTGATTCAAATCGCCATGAATTCCTTCTGCGCCATAACCGCGCTTGGTCAACGCTTCGGACAGTTCATCGACTCTGCGCTTGGTTCTTCCAAAGATGATGGCGAGCTCTGGCGAGTGAATATCCAACAAGCGGCACAGGACGTCGAATTTTTGCTTCTCCGAAACTTCCATGTACTGCTGCTCGATATTTGGCACCGTAACTTCTTTCGCTTTGACGGAAATCATGGTTGGTTCGTTCATGAACTGTTGCGCGATTTCCTGGATCGCACGCGGCATCGTCGCCGAGAACAGCAGTGTTTGGCGTTGATCCGGCACTTCCTGGAGAATTTCCTTAATATCGTCGATGAAGCCCATGTTCAGCATTTCGTCTGCTTCATCCAGTACGACGATTTCAATCGCATCCAGGCGAATGGTTCTTCTGCGCATGTGGTCCATAAAACGTCCTGGTGTCGCCACGATAATTTGCGGCCGCTTTTTCAACGCCTTGATTTGACGGGTAATATCCTGTCCGCCATAGATGGGCAGCGCGGAGATATTTTTAAACTGGGCGATTTTGTTGATCTCCTCTGCCACCTGTACTGCCAATTCCCGTGTCGGCGTCAAAACAATACCCTGAACGTTGCCACTCTGTTCATCCAGACGCTCCACCAACGGAATCCCGAAAGCAGCCGTCTTTCCTGTACCTGTCTGTGCCTGCCCGATCAGGTCTTTGCCTTCCAACGCTGTCGGGATGGTTTGCACCTGAATCGCCGTCGCTTCTTCAAATCCCATGTTGCCAAGCGCTCGAACGACGGAATGCTGTAATCCAAAGTCATAAAAAGTAGTCAATGCTTTTCAGTCTCCTTTTTTTTAAAACCTCTTCTATAAAATTCTCACTAAAAAAGGGCACTATTCCTTACGATCCGGAACATGCCCTTTATCCCTGATTCTATAATAGCACCCTAGAAAGAACACAACCGTAATCGTATCATGCATTTTGGTAAAAAGCAAATGATTGTTCGGGACTGTAGTGGAGGGGAGGAAAAATGTGAAAACGCTCAGGCGGGTTGGGATCTTTGCTGGGGGGCATCCCTGGCCGCCTTTTCCTTTCCGGCTTGGTTAAAATCCCAAATACCTTCGCTTATTTCATCTTTTTCCTCGGCCAGCTTTCCCGTTCGACCAACATTTTTTTTGGTTTTCAGGAAGGGAAAGACCACCCCGAATTCCAGAGTGGTCTTCTCCATCATTATTTCACCCATTTTTGATACAGCTCATCAAATTTTCCCTGCAATTTCATCTCATCAATCCAAAGATTTAAATAGCTGGTAAAAATGTAATCGCCGCGATGGGTCATGTAGGACGTTGCATTTTTGGTAAATGTATCATCAGCCAATGCCGCATATAGACGTGGATCAGCCTTGGAATAGACGATCGCTTCGATATTGTCGGTAATCATGACGTCGTATGTTCCATTGGCAATCAGTCCCGGGATGTCGAGATTGTTTTCGACGACTGTAACGGTTGCGTTTGGCAGATACTCATTGACAAAAGCCTGGTTGGTACCTCCGGGATTGACGCCAATGCGAACGGACGGTTTGTTGATGTCAGCGAGGCTCTTGTACTTCTCCTTGTCCGCCGCGCGGATCAACGGAGACTTGCCGAAGTAGAGATAGGGATCGCTCAAGGACGCTGTCTTGGCACGAGTCGTATTACGGGTGATGCCCCCAGCGGCAATATCGAATTTGTCAGCGAGTAAATCAGACATCAGCGTTGGCCATGTCGTTTGCACAAAACGCGCTTCCACACCCAGGCTCTGAGCAAATTGTTTCATCGCTTCGATATCATATCCTTCAAATTCATTCGTCTCCGGATTCAAATACGTAAAAGGCTTGTAATCGCCCGTAGTACCTACAAGGATATACCCTCTCTCGATAATCGCATCGAGGCGGGACTCATGATTGGCTTTTTTTACTGTAGCTGTTAAGGGTTGTGACGCAGCTGTCTCTGCCGCCCCAGCGCCAGTTGCACATACCAGAAGAGCAGTAGCAAACAGGCTAGTCATTACAGATTTGGTCCATTTTTTCATCGTTCATTGCCTCCAGATTAAATTATGTAGTGTCATAACTTATCCAGTATATCATTAATTAACAAAATATTCGGTCTATTTTATCGATAAAAGTCTTTTTTATGAATCGAGATTGTTCTCTGAATAAAAAAAGGGT
>DASQMM010000590.1:0-36250 GCA_035645495.1 Brevibacillus sp.
CCCACCCATATATTGTATCAGACAATGTAGATACAAGGAGGCGAGTGACGTGCACGACTACATCAAAGAGCGGACCATCAAAATCGGCCGATATATTGTAGAGACGCGCAATACGGTTCGGATGATCGCCAAAGAATTCGGGGTGTCCAAAAGTACAGTGCACAAGGACCTGACAGAGCGGTTGCCTGAGATAAATCCAGAATTGGCCAACCAGGTAAAGGAAATTTTGGAATACCACAAAGCAATTCGCCATCTGCGCGGAGGAGAAGCGACCAAAATCAAGTACAAGCGCCGCAGCAAAAAAGTCATGGTAGAACAGGAGGAGAGTGTGTAAGAAATAATTTCCTTGTCCTCTCACGTGTAAGAGCCTATGATATGATGTAGGAATGTAACTGGTAACAGGGAGGACCTTTCAATGTTTGGCAAAGATATCGGGATCGACTTGGGGACGGCCAATGTCTTGGTGTTCGTAAAAGGCAAGGGAATAGTCCTGGATGAACCATCTGTCGTAGCAATCGACAATCATACCAAAAAAGTGTTGGCTGTAGGAAATGAAGCTCATCGCATGGTAGGCCGTACTCCTGGGAACATCGTAGCGATTCGGCCATTGCGTGAAGGTGTCATTGCAGATTTTGAGATCACGGAAGCAATGTTGAAGCATTTTCTGACCAAAATTGGTGGAAAAAGCATGTTTGCTCGCCCGCGCATTTTGATTTGCTGTCCGACAAACATTACTTCCGTGGAGCAAAAAGCGATTCGTGAAGCGGCTGAACGAAGCGGCGGGGCCAGAGAAGTGTTTATTGAAGAGGAGCCAAAAGTGGCAGCCGTAGGGGCTGGCATGGAAATCTTTCAGCCGTCCGGAAATATGGTCGTAGACATCGGTGGCGGTACGACAGATGTAGCAGTACTCTCCATGGGCGACATCGTCACGTCTTCCTCCATCAAAATCGCTGGCGATACATTTGATGTGGCAATCATGCGATACATAAAGAATAAGTACAAATTACTGATCGGGGAACGTACGGCTGAAGATATAAAAGTTCAGATTGGCACCGTATTCGGCGGACGCCAGGACGAAATGGACATCCGTGGACGCGACATGGTGAGCGGCTTGCCGCAAACCATTACGATTCGCTCCGAGGAAGTCCAAGAAGCCCTGGCTGAGTCGGTGAGTGCAATTGTACAAGCATCAAAATCTGTTTTAGAACGAACACCTCCAGAACTTTCTGCCGATATTATAGATAAGGGTGTATTCCTGACTGGCGGCGGCGCACTTTTGCACGGCATTGACCAGATGCTGGCAGAGGAACTGAAGGTTCCTGTGCTGGTAGCGGATGAGCCGATGATGTGCGTAGCCAAGGGAACGGGTATGATGTTGGATTACTTGGACAAAGTACCTACACAACGGAATAAGAAATTGTTCAGGGGGTAAGATCTCGTGATCAGAGGCTTGTATACGTCTGCATCAGGCATGTTGGCCTTGCAGAATCGACAGGAATCACTGGCGACGAACCTAGCTAATATCAACACACCTGGCTACAAGCAGGATGTGGGGGTGATGCGCGCTTTTCCGGAGCAGCTCATCGCCCGGATTCGCGATCAGCAAGGTCCGGATATCCAAGGAATGCCTCAAATGACGGGACAAGCAGCCGTCATCGGCCGTCTGCATACTGGCGTGTACATGTCAGAGGCATTGCCCATGTTTGGACAAGGTGACATCGCGGAGACGCATAATCCCTATGATGTTGCCTTGATGGACAACCTGCAGCCGGATGAGGACGGAAATGAGCGTCGTCTCTTTTTCAGTGTAGCCCGGATGGAGGATCTGGATCAGCCGGCTGATCCCGAGCAGATCCGCTATACGCGAAGCGGCAATTGGAACGTCAACGCGGATGGATATCTGGTCACGCCGGATGGCTATTACGTCCTTGGCAACGATAATCAAGCCATTCGCATCAACGATCCAGATGGAGCCTATGTAGGAGCTCGCTTGCAGATAAGCACCCAGGGTGAATTGATGTACGAAGACCTTGCAGCACCACCCGAAGATCCTCCTGTCATGCTGGATCAACGTTTGGGCTTGGCCGTGATTACGAATCCACAAATGCTGGTTCGCGAAGGTACAGGAGTGTATCGCTATGAAGGCGATTTGGCTCCGACAGCTCTGGAGGACGCAGAGATGGAAGACCTGACGGCTTTGGGTGCTGGCGAGTATGATACAACCAGAATTGCCGGACGATACGGCTTAAAACAGGGATGGATCGAGCGGGCCAATGTAGATGCAGCTCAAACCATGACGGATATGATGACGGTCCTGCGTGCCTATGAAGCGAATCAGCGGGTTATGACCACGATAGATGGTACATTGGAAAAGGCTGCGAATGATATCGGCAAGGTAAACGGGTAAATTAGGAGGTAAGGACGAAGATGCAGTCGCTTAACATTTCTTCTTCAGCTCTGCGTGGCATCCAATTGGCTCTGGACAATTCCGCCAACAACATGTCGAATATGGATACGGTTGGATACAAGCGTCGAGTAGCTTCGTTTTCCGAACTGCTCGTTGATTCGATGACCGAACAGCCTGCTACTGATCGGGAGAACCGCAACTCACCAGTCGGTTTGCGCATCGGCAGTGGGGCTAGGCTTGGGATGACCAAGCTGGATATGGGACAAGGCAGTATGAAACAAACTGATGTTCCGACTGACTTGATGATTCAAGGTGAAGGATACTTCAGATTAGGTTCGCAAGAGTTAGACGCAAATGGTGCCCGCGTAGAGGAGTTCCGCTTTACGCGCAATGGTTCTTTCCACTTGGAAGAGAGCGCGTATTTTGGCGGATTTGTACTGGTGGGATCCAATGGCCATGTGTTGCTGAATGAATCGGATACACCCATTGTTCTCCCTACAGATGAAGTAAGAGAGCTCGTTATCTCGGATGATGGATATTTGACTGTTAATGGGGAACCCACATTTGAAAGAGTCGGGGTTTGGAAAGTACATAATCCGGATATGCTGAAGCAGGTCGGAGATAATCTTTTTTCTATCGGAGAGAATGTGAATATCGATCCAGGGGCGCCTCTTGCTCTCGAGGAGATTTACGAATCCGCCTGGACTGACAATCTTGCTTCAGTTCGTCAAGGAGCATTAGAGGCTTCCAATGTAAATATGCAAGAGGAAATGACGCAGTTAATCAACATTCAGCGTGCCTACCAGCTCAACTCACGGGCTATCGGCATCAGTGATCAGATGATGAGCATTGCGACATCGATACGGACCAGATAATCCCGCTCAGCAGATGGAGGATACGACAATGAACCAAGGAAAGGGACAGCGGTTCCCGCGAGGTACCCAAGAGGTTACTCAAAAAGAACGTGTCAGGAGCGGCAAGAGCTTGCCTTTGACGTTGGCCAAAGTCTTGTTGGTCCCGATCCTGCTCTTTTTCTCTCTGGTCATCGGTTTAATGATTGGATACGGTTCGCTTGGGGACAAGCCAACCGCAGAGGTTTTCGATTTAGGGACTTACAAGCATATGTACGATCTACTTTTTTCAGATACGCAGTAGTGGATGTATTATTTGGCGGCCCGGACCATTGGTTTGGGCCCTGCGATTTTTCTTGTGGACTTGTTGTTCAGATTGTCCGCAGAGTATAATGGATCGAGTGGTTGAAAAAGGAAGTGCAGTTTTTCTTATACGGAGGGATATCCGTGAATCTTCCTAATGCGCTTACGATCTTTCGCATCGTTCTCATCCCTTTGTACCTCTACGTGTTTTTTTCGGGACTGCCCTACCACCTGGAGATTGCACTGGGAATACTGTTGGTAGCAGGCCTGACAGATATCGCGGATGGGTATATCGCGAGGAAGCACAAACTCGTGACCTCGTTTGGGGTCATGATGGACCCTCTGGCTGATAAATTGATGATGCTGGCTGTCATTGCCTCGTTTTTTCTTACAGAGCGGATCAGTGTATGGGCGACGCTGTTTTTCTTTGCCCGGGATGTGGCGATGATCGGTGTGGCTGCTGTCTACCATTTCAGAGGGAAAAAGATGGTGCCAGCCAATGCCTACGGAAAGCTGACCACTGTATTGCTGTATTTGGTCATCCCTTTGGTGATGTACCGCTACCCTTACAGTGAAGCCATTTTATGGTCGGTCATTGCGTTCTCTTTTATAGCAAGCGCGATCTACCTAGGGAAGTTTCGATTATTGAACAAACCTGATTGATCAGTTGGAAAAAGAGCACTTCCTCAGGAAGGGAAGGAAGTGCTCCTTTTATCTCAACCCCGGACTCCCCGAGTACGGAGGCGGGTGGTTGAAAATAGTTTCAGTCTGCTGCGTGTTCTTCATGCATGGACAAGCCTAGATAAGTATGGAAATGGAGCGGTGTTCATGGAAATCAAAGCACCTTTGGATAGCGTACAGATTCAGGCCATTATTCCACATCGGTACCCGTTTTTGCTGGTGGACAAGATTGTCGAGCTTGATTTGGGCAAACGAGCCGTCGGATTGAAAAACGTTACGATCAATGAGCCATTTTTCCAAGGACATTTTCCGGGTTACCCGGTGATGCCCGGCGTGCTGATCGTCGAAGCATTGGCACAGGTAGGAGCTGTTGCGATGCTGAGCATGGAGGAACATCAAGGAAAAATCGGCCTTTTCGCCGGCATTGACGGATTCCGTTTCAAGGATCAGGTAAAGCCGGGGGATACGTTGATCCTTGAAGTGGAATTGACTCGCGTACGCGGTACGGTTGGCAAAGGACACGGTCGCGCGCTGGTAAACGACAAAGTGGTTGCGGAAGGCGATCTGATGTTTGCACTGACTGCTGCAGACCAGGCACATTCTTGATCTATCTTGAATGTGCTTTTCTTTTCGGTTAGAATGGCATCTGGGAACATTCTTGACTCGTCGACCGTCTAATGTACTGAAGGTGAAATCATTGACCAATCCGGTTGCAAATATTCTTGGCGTATCGTTTACGACTCGCGGCTTTGACGAAACCGTAGCTCACCTGACACAACGGATTGACAGCGGGGAACAGACACATGTAGTGACCGCCAATCCGGAAATTGTGATGCTTGCGAAAGGACACTCGGCCTTTCGATCGATCGTAGACCAAGCCTATGTGGTGCCTGATGGGATTGGGATTGTCTACGCTGCGAAATGGACAAATCAGCCGATCTATGAACGCGTCACCGGGGTGGAGCTTGTGGAAGCCCTGATGGCTGAGGCTAATAAAAAACAGTGGAATGTGTATTTATTGGGTGCGACTCCGGAAGTAATCGGGCTGGCAGCGGAAAAACTGTCCAACCGTTATCCGCAGGCGCGCATTGTCGGGTATAGGGACGGTTATTTTCGGCAAGACGAAGAGAAACAGATCGTCCGGGAGATCGCAAGCAAAAAGCCGGAGCTGCTATTTGTCGCGATGGGTTCGCCCAGACAAGATGAATGGCTCGCCCGGTATCGCGATCAGTTGAACGCATCGCTGATGATGGGGGTGGGCGGCACCTTCGATGTGATATCAGGAAAAGTAAAACGTGCCCCCCTTTTTTGGCAAAAGTTGAATCTGGAATGGTTGTACAGACTAATGGCAACGCCATCACGTTGGAAGCGGCAACTGGCGATTCCGCGATTTGTTTGGACCGTCTTCAGGGAAAAGTGGAGAAACCGCTCGTAGAGCACCCGTAGAGAGGAGACAGCCGATGTCTACATCAATCTTCGGATTTTTGACTTCGCTGATCATTGCATTTATAACTACACCTTATGTGAAAAAACTGGCTGTAAAAGTAGGAGCTGTGGATGCGCCCAACCAGCGCAAGGTTCACACACGGATCATGCCGCGTATGGGCGGGTTGGCCATATACCTCGGTTATATGGTGGCCTTCTTCCTGTTTGTTCCTTTCGCGGAAAAACCGGAGATGCTGGGCATTTTTATCGGCAGCACGATCGTCATGCTGGTCGGTATGCTCGATGACAAATATCAGCTTTCCCCAAAATGGAAGCTGCTCGGTCAGCTTCTGGCGACCGTCATCGTCGTCGTCCCCTTTGGATTAAAGATCGGCGTGGTCAATCTGCCGTATTCCGGCAGCCTGGATTTTGGCAGCGGTTGGCTTTTGTGGCTGGCTGTCCCGATCACGATGTTCTGGATCGTCGGTGTGACCAATGCGGTCAACCTGATCGACGGACTGGATGGCTTGTCGGCAGGAGTCTCGGCGATTGCGACAGCTACCATGGCGATCGTGGCCTTGCTGATGGACGAGTACAACGTTGCGATTTACTGCTGTGTTCTGCTTGGCGCGATCCTCGGATTTCTGTACTTTAATTTTCATCCGGCACGCCTGTTCATGGGCGATACAGGTTCCTTGTTTCTGGGCTTCAACCTGGCGGCATTATCCATCATGGGCTTTAAGGAAGCGCTGTTCGTTTCCTTTATTATCCCGATCGTAGTGCTGGGGGTTCCGCTCTGGGATACCTTCTTCGCCATTGTACGGCGAATCGTCAACAAAAAGCCGATATCCAGTCCGGACAAAGGCCATCTGCATCACTGCCTGTTGAACATGGGCCTGTCCCATCGCTCTACCGTACTGGTCATCTATACGATCAGCCTCTTCTTCGGAACGATGGCGATCCTTTTGACGAAGACGACGAAATGGACAACTCTCATCGTGATGGTCGCGCTGTTGATCGCGATCCATCTGGGGACCGAAATCGTCGGTCTGGTCAGCCGCAGACATCGCCCGTTGATCAATATTTATCGTCGATTGAAAGTGAAAATGTCGGAGCGGCGGAGTCATCCGTAAAATCGTCCAGGTGTTATTTTCCAAAAACCTTTGAACGGAATGTGACAAGATCACGTCCAGTTCGAGGGTTTTTTCCGTTTTTCGACCGTTCTTTCAGATAGTTTGCTCTTAAGTTTTCGTCAAAATATACCGATAAAGGAAAGACGAGACTATGTTTAAAAGATTGCAAAGAAGAGGTGAAACGAGTGGCTAGAAACTTGCTTGGTAGTAAAACCTGGATTTCGGCAGTACTTGCTTTCTTGATGGTGTTCACAACACTGCTGCCGTTTGGTGCGGGTGTTGCTCAAGCTGCAGGGGGACTCCAGTTTATCGGCATCAGCAACAATACGTCGGCTAGCAACCCCCATATTCATTACTCATCCTCCATCGACATCTCAGGTACGTATCCACTGAACGTTGTCGGGGATGATCTTCGCTATCAGGTGTCATCGTTAAGCGGTTCGCAACCGTCTGATACGAGCAGTATCAAACCGTCTATCGACCCGGCAACACGCACATTTACGTTTCGGAATATCGCGCTAATTCCGGGAGTAAACGTGATTGCGTTTTCTTTTAAGAATGGGGATTCCAATACGGACCTCTCCAAAATCTATGTTCAGTACAACAATACACCTATGTTTTCTGACTTGAGACTGGATTCAGTGTTCATGGAATCGGATCCGACCATTGTAGAAGTAAACACGTCGCGCAATACGACACTTCGCCTGTCCGGGAAAGCACAGAATGCGGATACGGTCGTAGTCAAAAACAACACAACAGGAAGAACGTTCACGGACTCGATTCGTAGTGCAGGCAACTTCTCTGTTGAGCTGGAAACCCAAATTGGCTTGAACCAGATTGATATCCACGCTTACAGCAGCAATAAAGAAGTGGCATTGATCAACAGAAGCGTTTTGGTTATTCCCAAAAGCAATGCTGAGGGAGGATCGGATCAGTTTTATAGTGTGAAGATGGGCAGTACAGACATCACACAAATTCCTCCTGCCAGCACGGAATTAATTCAAAAGACCGGAAGCAGTATTACGATCACGGGTGAACTTTTGATCAAATTGCAATCTGGTGCTACCATTCTCGATTCTAGCAATTCAAATGACACAACAGCACCCGATGCACCAGTTGATCTGAAAGCCGTCACCGTTCAACCAGATCCGCCTACTACGCCACCTACGGTAACAAAGATAACAGGGACGGCGGAAGCTGATTCTACGATTATTGTAAGGAATGCGTCGGGAACGTTAGCGATCCAAGGGAGTGCAAAAGCTGACGCGAACGGAAATTTTGAGGTTTCGGTTGTGGGACAACCAGAGTCCTCATTGCTTACTGTATTTGCGAAAGACGCAGCAGGAAATACCAGTACTGGAACAGGGGTAACCGTCATTGACGGCATTCCTCCAAATGCTCCGGTTGTAAATGAGCCGATCTCGTATCAACAAACAACTATTACAGGAACAGCGGAAATTGGCTCTACCGTATATGTGAGAAGAGGGTCATCTGAAGTTGGAAGTGCGTACGTGGGCAGTGGAACTTTTACAGTAAATCTGCCGTCTCCTGAAGCAGTAGGCACTACCTTGTCTGTGATTGCTGTTGATTCTGCCGGGAATGAAAGTCCTGCAAAAGCTGTGAAGGTTGTCGATCCGGCTGATCCGACTGCACCTGATACTGTAGCTCCGGATCAACCGGTGACAGATCCCGTATATAATAATACTTCAACAATTACGGGGATAGCTGAAGCGGGTACAACGATTACAGTTACCAGCGGAGCAACCGTACGAACAGCGACAACAGACGATGATGGGAAATTTAGTGTGACTTTCCCAAGTCAATCAGCAAACACGGTATTAACGGTCACGGCTACAGATGCAGCCGGTAACGTAAGCAGTGCAGAGACCGTTCTCGTAGGATATGCGCTTGATACGACACCACCTAATAAGCCGACTGGTGTTCCAAGTCAGATCACCACGATGGACAACGTCGTACAGGGAAGCGGAGCACAAGCATTTACCACGATTAAAGTGAAAAGAGGCTCTGTCGTTCTGGGAAGCGGAGTGGCAGATGGAGCCGGAAGCTTTTCTGTAGGGATTTCTTCTGCTTCTGTTGGAGATATTCTGTCTCTTACGTCCACAGATACGGCAGGGAATGAAAGCGAAGCAGCAACCATTGAAGTAGTAGCGGTGAAATCGTTTGCTTTCAAGATCAATAACCTGACAAACCCGTCTGATACCGTCGCGATTGATCAAGCAAATGATGTTGATTTTACTCCGATTACGGATACAGGTCTTTCTTCGGAGTACAAGCTGTATGATGTAAGTGCCAACGTGAATTACGCAGATTTGAAAAAAGACAATCTGTATGAAATGCAAATTAGCTATAAGACGCAAAGACGGGATGCCAACAACCTGTCCAACATCGTCAATGACGTCATCGTAGCAAACCACAGCTATCGCTTTGTATTTAAGACAAGTGATGGAGCGAGATTTGGAAAGGTAACCAATATTTCCGATCCGGATCCACAAGTGCAAATTCCGGTGAAAACGGACGGTAGTGTGAACATCGTCAATGTTTTGCCGGCCAAGGTTAAGATTGAAGCATTCAATATGCCTACAGCAGGCAATTTCAAAGTGTTTTACAACAATCAGGAAAAAGCAGCCGGAACCGATTACTTGCTGACAAAGGGAACAGATACGGTTACCATCGAGTTTGTCAAGCTGCCAGCGAATGAGACGACTGTAAAGGTCAAATATGACGATCAGGAAATCTCCTTCAAACTGAAGCCTGAAGTCGTACCATCGCTTCTCTTGTACTATACGGTATCGAATGAGTCCAAAGTAATTGACAGTTCCTTGGAAATTACCGATCCCAATGTATCCCGACTGGTGATGGACGGGAACAAATTTAAAGCACAAATTTACAACTACAAATTAAATAACACCAACATGACGGTAACGTTGAACGGTGTGGAGATTCCGAGTGCATATCGGATCACAGATCCAAATCCAAATGACAACGTAGTGCCATTCGAAATCGAGAAAGCCAAGTTTACCAAAAACGGTGAATGGAATCTCAATCAAGGAAATAACGCGCTCGTCTTTACGCTCAAAGACGACCCAAGCGTAAAATTCAACTACAACATCATCTACAACACAGAGAAGACGCCTAAGATTGAAGATGTCACGCTAAAAGTCGTGCAGGGCAAAGGCCAGACAGAACTGGCGAAAAAATCTTCCGATGCAGCCTATCGGACTTCCGCTTTCTTCCTGAGTGAATTCTCCTGGAAAGCGACCAATGTAGAACCAGGTGCCGTTGCTACAATAACGAAGGACGGCAATGTCATCGCGAGGTACAAGCTGAAGGATACTTCGGGGAACTGGGATTTCGTTAACGATGCGGCGTACAATAAAACTCGCGACGCAGCCATCAAAGGAAATACCCGTGATCTGGGTGCCATTTTCGACTCTACGACCTTCTCCAAAGGCAATAATATTCGCAACAAGTTCACGTTCACAGCAGAAATGGACACGGACGAATATGGAGAAGAACTGGTGGAGGAACTCAGTGACGACATGGGCCTGACAGGGGAAGAGCTGGAGAACAGATTGAAATTGTTCCCGCTGACTCTGGCAAAAGGCGGCACAACGAATTATCAAATCGAGATTATTCAAGGCTCCATCGCTACTCGTCACAACATCAGCATTGCGCAGGATACCCAGGCTTGGACGGTGATCTCTCCTACCAAACTGGACAACGCGCAGTACATTACGGTGAATAGCAACTCTGTTCCGGTCAAAATCTTTGCAGAAAAAGCGACCAAGGTATTATTCGGTAAAACAGAAGCTGTCGCCTATAATACGGACTATCCGGATTACGAGTATGATTCGGAAACAGGAAAGCTGATACCACAGACGTACTATGTGTTTGAATCCAATGTTACCCTGAAACCAGGATTGAACACGATCAAATTCACGGTTCAGTTCGGCACCAACAGCTACAACGACGAGATCAAAATCTTCAACCTGAACTCTGCGGTAGGTGGCGCTGAGAGCCGAGATGTGTTTGGCAAAAAGCTTTCTTTCAGTGTATTTGAAAAAGCATTTGAACTGAAATTCCCGTCAGGTACCGTCCTGCTGGCACCACAGAGCAATAAGGCAGGTTCGGAAGTAAATGCCCCTCAGACTGATATTTTCACCAACGTTCCGATCTATTTTGGGATCGCGGATCGTACGAATGGTCAAGTCAGCATCGATGACCATGGTCTGAAAAGGGAAATGGAAGATTTGCTTCGCATCTCCTCTGATTTCAACTATGCAAGCCCGCTCTACTTTGTAGACGCTGGGAATGCCAAACATGGCAGCGTGGATGAAGATGAAGATCGAGCACCAGGGGGTCGCGACCCATACTATGACGGAACGGTAAACAACGTAAAGATGGAACCATTCATCGAGCGCTGGAGATACAACCTCGTGCCGAGCAAAGTCGGAAGTGTTACGATCAAGTATGATCCTTCGATTGTCAATGCAGCGAACAATATCCTCACCGTTTTCTACAATAACGGGGATGAGTGGATCAATCTGGGTGGTGTCGTGAACACTTCCAAAAAGACGGTCACTGTTCCATTTAAAGGCTTCGGCTATTACATGGTAATGAAGACGCGCGAAACCTTCTCTGATGTGATCAACCATCCATTTGCGCGTGACGCGATTGAGACCTTGTACGCTAAAGGCATCATGAATGATGCGCCAGGCAGCGGCTTCGGCACCGAGCTGAAAATCTCGCGCGGCGAGTTCGCAACGATGCTTGTAAAAGCGTTGGATCTGCCAATCAACGCCGGACCGTATAGCGGCAACAGCGAACGAAATCCGACCGAACCTTCTTTCAATGATGTCCATCCGGATTTTGACGATTGGAATTACGAGTACAAGTATATTGAAACGGCAGCTCGGGCAGGGATTGTACGCGGCAAGAGCACACGCGGCTTCTTCCCGGATGATCCGCTGACTCGCGAAGAAGCGACAATCATGATCGCGCGTGCGCTCAATCTGAAGCTGGGCAATGCAGATGCGGCCATGCTGGCTCTGGGCAAATCCTTTACAGATGGACAACAAACCGGTTACTACGCGGCTCCATCCGTACTGGCTGTCACCAAAGCCAAAATCATGAATGGGGAAGTCAACGATCCATCGGCCAAAAAGCCAACCTATCGCTTCAATCCAAAAGGGGATCTGACCCGTGCGGAGATGGCGATCATCACGATTCGGATCATGACCCAATTGAAGAAATTGCCGAAGTAAAATAACAAAGAAAAGAGCTGAAGCGGCTATCGTTGCTTCAGCTCTTTTCTTTTCCGTACTTGTCCACTTGTTCACGCAGCAGATAGATTTCCCTCTCATGCTCCCAGACTTTTGTCTCGATGAATGCAAGATGTTTTCTCTTCCCGCTCTGTTCCTCCCGCATCTCGCGTACTTCCTCATAGAGCTTATCCAGCCGCTCGTTTGTATTGGTAATGGCCTGAAATAATTCCGCACACATGTCCTCCACGTGGCGTGTAAGGTTTTCTTGGCGTTCCATGCGCTGTTCCAACTGTTCAAAACGTTGGTCAATCTGTTCAAAGCGTTGATCAATCTGTTCAAACCGCTTTTCCATGTGTCCGAACAAATCGTCCAGGCGGGACAGGACTTGACCTGCTAAGCTATTTTCATCGCCCATTGAATCTCTCATATAGAAGCCTCCTTTTCTGCACGGCTTTTCTATGAATATCGTAAGCGAAGAAAATAGGTGGGGCAAGGAAATCTATTCTTCGTCCCCTACTGCATCGACTGGTACTTCCACATACTCTTTTTCGCCCAACTCGACCTGGGCCTGACCGTTCGTCAAATCGATCATCCCCGCGACGAAAGCATCCTGCTCACCCTCGGGAATCAGGACATGGGCTGTGACTTTATCGGTAAAATCCGTCCCAACTACCCGATGCTCCCCGAGACGCAGTTCATTTTCGACCTTTCCCCACCAGGTGTAATCCACTTGCACGGAGATTTTTTGATGCAAGGTATGGACGACGATGCGTGCCGCTTTGAGCGCAGTGACTGTTCCTGCTGTATAAGCGCGGACCAATCCACCGGCTCCCAATTTGATGCCACCAAAATAACGGGTCACGACTACGACCGTATCCTTCACGCCATTTTTCTTGATGCATTCCAGAATCGGCTTTCCCGCCGTTCCGCTCGGTTCGCCATCGTCGCTGGAGCGCTGGATCTGATCGTTCTCACCAATCACGAACGCCGAACAGTTGTGGGTTGCATCCCAGTGCTTTTTCTTGATCATCGCGATGAAAGCCGATGCTTCTTCTTCCGTTGTCACCCTCTGGGCATACCCGATAAATCGAGAACGTTCTATTATAATGTCATCTTCTCCGTAGCCTGCTATTGTCTTGTACTGATGCAGCATCTTCTTTCACCTCTAGAAAAGGATAGCATGCAAAAAGAAAGTTCGCGATTCCTGAAATGTTTTTGACACAAAATCGTATTAGTATTACGAAGGGGAGTATGCGAAAATGAAAGAAAAAGGACCCATGTGCAAATAGTGGCAATGGATTCATTTTTCGTGTACGAAACATTTTCTTGTGTTATATTGTTCGTGGGACAAACTGTAATATTTTGAGCAAAAGGAGTGTACATGATGAACTTTCCATACTCGTCGAAAAAATGGCAGAAGATCAGTATGGCCGCAGTCTTGACTACTGTACTGGGCGTTGGTTCCTTGACCGCCTACGCGAATACAGGGACAGACGAAGCCACAGCGACTGGGTCATCGACACAAGCCGAGCAGACAGCCGATACGGCCAAAACTGAAAATGCAGAAGAGCCAAAAGCTGCAGCGAAGGAAGTTACGGCAGAAAGCAAGGCAACAACTACTGCAGAACAAACCAACAATACGACCAAACCGGCAGCGACTGTTGGATTGGAGAATCTGACGCTGGAAAAAGCGATTGAACAGGCGCTTGAAAGCAATGCCCAGCTGGAGACGGCACGTCTGAACGTAAAAAATGCGGATCTCAACTCCATGCTGGCATACAAAACACCAGCCCAATTGCCGGATGATATGATCGGTACTCTGGATGCGGCCAAAGCGAAATACGTAAACAATGCAACTATTGAGATGAACCGCAAGCTCAATGCATTGAACCTGAAGGCCACAGAGAGCAAAATCAAACTGGGCGCACAACAAGCCTACTATGATTTGCTCTATGCGCAAGACGACTACAACCTGAAAAAGCAAAGCTTGGCTCGTGCCGAGGCTCAATTGAAGGTAGCGAAAGCGGCCTTTGAAGTCGGAACCAAGGCGAAAACAGATGTACTCCAGGCGGAGATGGGCTTGGCCGGTGCACAGGCTGCCTTGACGACGGCACAGAACAATCTTGAGATCGAGCGCATGGATCTGAATGATTTCCTCGGTGTGGATCTGGACAAAAAGTGGAACATCATCGTCTCCCACAAACAAACTTCTCCGGTTACGCAAACACTGCAACAGGCAGAAGCCGAGGCATTGCAAAAACGTGTGGAGATGACACAGGTAAAAGAAGAGCTGAAGCTGGCAGAACTGAACGTGGAGCTTGTGGAGAAATACTCCGTCATGGCTACTTATCAAGGCCGTATCGCCCGAAATAATGTAGAAACGGCCAAACTGGCGATTGAACAGAAGGAGCGCGAGATCTCCAAGGAAGTAGCCCAGGCATACTACAACCTGAAAGCTGCGTACCAGGCGATCGAGTTCCAGAAGAAGGCCCAGGAAGCAGCTGCGGAGAGCTATCGCTTGACCAATCTGCGCTTTGAAAACGGGCTTGCGACGACCCTGGAAGTGATTCAGGCAGAAGAAGAGCTGTCCGATCGCGAGAACCAGTACCAACGCGCAATCCGTACTTACAATCTGGCGGTAGTCAACTTCCAGACAGCTTTGGGCAACTAAGGGAATCCCTACAAAAATTTGATCACAATTGGAAAAAGGTTCAGGAGTGACAGACTGCCGCACTTACCCTATAATACGATTTGTGGCGGATGTCACTCGTACATAATCCAAGTGAATACGACCACCAAAAAAGTTTTAAACTTTTTTTCAAAGGCGCCGCAACTTTTGCTGAGCTGAGGCGTTTAATAGGATGTCACACGAAACACGGGGAATTGTGTAAAAAAGATTCACGAATTCTAGCTACTGTGTTACACTAGTGATTGTTGCATTTTACACAATACTGTATATACTAGAGATTTTTAACACGGAAAAAGCGATGCTGTCCTGCGGAAGGAGGTGACACGCGCTTGCAGGATTCGGGCTTTAAAAAGAAAGATAGATTAACAACGAATATTCCCCAAGAACAATTTGTTTATACTAGAGGAGGAGAACACAAGGTTATGAAAAAGGTTGTTAACAGTGTACTGGCTAGTGCTCTAGCACTTACAGTTGCTCCTATGGCTTTCGCTGAAGAAGCAACTACAGCTCCAGCAATGGATGCTAACATGGAAAAAACGGTAAAACGTTTGGAAGCACTTGGACTGGTTGCTGGTTATGGAAACGGCGATTACGGCGTAGACAAAACCATCACTCGTGCTGAGTTCGCTACTCTGATCGTTCGTGCTCGCGGACTGGAGCAAGGTGCCAAACTGGCTCAATTCCAATCCACTTTCACTGACGTACGCACTACTGACTGGTTCTCCGGTTTCGTAAACGTAGCGTCTGGTCAAGACATCGTTAAAGGTTTCCCAGACAAATCCTTCAAACCGCAAAACCAAGTTACTTATGCAGAAGCAGTTACTATGATCGTTCGCGCTCTGGGTTATGAGCCAGCGGTTAGAGGCGACTTCTGGCCAAACAACTTCATCGCAAAAGCTTCCGAGCTGAACATTGCGAAAAACATCGCAGCTCCAAACAATGCCGCAACTCGTGGCGAAGTTTTCAAAATGCTGGACAACGCACTCCGCGTAAAACTGTTGGATCAAATCGAATTCGGTACTGACATCCGTTTCGAATACTCCAAAGAAACTCTTCTGACTAAGTACCTGAAAGTAACCGTTCGCGATATGGACTGGGTGAACGATGAGAAACTGGATGGCGAAGATCTGCCATTCGTAACCAACGTACCAGTTATCGGTCTGGGTACTCTGAAAGCTAACGAAATCACTCTTTCCGGTAAAGCAGCTGGTCTGGGCAGCAGCATGACTTACAAAGTTGCTGACGGCATCAACCCTAACGAGTTCGCTGGCCAACACGTACAAGTTTGGATCAAAGATGATGCTCCAAGCACAATCGTATGGATGGAAGGTTCCGCAGATGAAGATGTAATCATGGACCGCCTTGGCGACTTCTTCCTCGATGGCACCGACATGAAAGGCGACGGAAGCAAACTGTCCAAAGACAGCGACATCAAGAAGCTGAAAGTGGAACTGGATGGCTCCGGCAAAACATACAAATTCAGTGAAGATGTAAAAGTTACTTACAACTTCCACTCTTACGATTCTCTTGATGCTTTGCAAGACATCATCAGCGACAACAAAGGCTTCACTTTCTCTGCTAAACTTGTGCTGAACAATGACAACGAAATCAGCTACATTCACGTAATCGATGACCAAACAATGAATAAATCCGTAAAAGAAGTAAAATACGGATCCAAAATCATTGAGAAAGTCGATGCTGACAAGAAGAAAATCTGGAACCTGGATGACAAGACTTTTGGTGACCTGGAAGACAAAGAAGAAGGCGAAGACTTCCTCGTATTCCTGGACAACAAACCATCCAAACTGTCTGAACTGCAACCAATGGACGTATACAACGTCTACTATGCTGGCGGCGACGAAGACAAATTGCTCGTGTTCGCTACTCGCAACGTTGTAGAAGGTAAAGTAGAGAAAGTAACGATGAGAAGCGAAACAGACAACCGTCTGGTAATCGACGGCAAAACTTATCGTTTCCGTCTGAACCACTCCACTTACTCTGACAATGCAAACAAAGACATCGAAGATATTACTGATAAAAACCAAGACACCATCAGAGATCTGGATGGCGAAGAAGTAAAACTGTACCTCGATGCTTCCGGTCGTATCCGTCACATCGAAACAGCTGACAGCGTAAGCGATCGTCGCTTCAAAGCAACTGTAACCAAACAAGCTCTGTACAGCGGTGGAGACTTCAACTTCCAAGTAGTTTCCGAAACAGGTAAAAAAGTTGACATCACTATCGATCCAAAAGACATCAAAGGTACTGATGGCAAACAATATCCTGAGGATGACGTAGAAGCACACTTCGCACCAGATAAAGAAGAGCCACTTCTGTTGGAAGTAACTTTGGATGCTAAAGGCGAAGCTGAAAAAGTAAAAGTTCTGCCTACCAAACTGTATAAGTCCTCTGGAAACGCTTGGTTGGATAATGCAGACGAAGACGAAGATATCCTGAAGCACAATGGTAAAGGATACGAAGTTACTAGCGATACTGCAATCTTCGACCTGACCAGCGAAATCGAAGGAAATAAACGCAAAACCCTGAAAAAACCAGGTATTGCGAAGTTCAGCAAAATCGCTGACCAAAGAAACACTTCCGTTCTCTACACATTGAACGAAGACGATCTGGAAGTAGATGCTATCTTCGTAATTGAAGGTAAATCTGCTAGCAGCGATATGCAATATGGTCTGTTGCTTGGTGGCGATAGAAGTGGTGGAAAACACACCATGAAAGTCATCACAACTGTAGACAAAGAAGTGAAAGAAGTTGAGTTCACTCTTGATGACAAGTTCACTGAACTGACTGGCAGAGATATCGATCGCGGCGACTTTATCGCTTTCAGCCTGAATGGCAACGATGAAGTAGTTGTTGACGAAGTAGTTGAAGTAGTAGATTCTGCTAATGACATCGAATCTCTGAAATTGCTGAAAAAAGACAAGTGGAGCGATGCTGAGGTCTACCACCTCTCTACTGCTATCGCTTCCAAAATCGACGGCAACAAAATCATTTATGAAGTAAAAGATAAAGATGGCAAGAAAGAAAAAGCTGAGTATATCGTTCGTTCCAACACTGCTTACTTCAATGCATATGACCTGGAAGCAGGCGACAAAGTTGAAGAGGGCGACTACATCGTTCTGATGAGCACTGAGGATGTTGCTAGCCGTTACGACTATGTACTCTACATCAACAGCAAGAAAGAAGTTGAGAAATACGATCTGGATACAGAAGATTTCTTGGCTCAAGCTGATCTGAAACCTGTTAAAGAAGATCCAGATCCAGAAACTCCAGAATTCCTCGATGAGGAATCTGTAGAAGTTACTCCTGTTGAAAAATTCGGCGGCACTATCATCGACTACACTGTTGAAGGTATTGCAGCTCCAGGCGCAGAAGTTGACGTGCAAATCGCTGGTCGCGGTAAAACTGTGACTGCAGACAAAGACGGCAAATTCTCTGCTAACTTCCTGGGCAAACCAGATCAAAATGAAGTAGTTATCACAGTAACTGTTGATGGCGAAAGCAAAGAATTTAAATTGCCTTTCTAATCAACAAACCAATTAGATAGTAGAAGCTTGATGCGAATGGGATGGGGCAGAGGGTTTACCCCTCTGCTCTCATTCAATCAAGAAGCTTTTAAAGTACGGAGGAACACACTCACCAAGAATACATACAACATGAGTGTTTCTCATAAAAAAATTCCTATTTTTCAATCTGGAGGGGTAGTACGTGAATAAAAAGCTGGTCCTTTCTGTTCTTTCGACCGCAGTAGTAGCAAGCATGGCTTCCGCTGCAATGGCAAAACCAGGTGCTGGTTTCTATGTTGGTGCTGACGTTGATAAGTACTATAGCATCAATGCATTCTTCGACAACTTTGATGAAGCACTCGACCACATTCTCGACAACATGGAAGCTACAGTATTCGTAGATGGTGATGCTAAAGCAGCTCCATTCCTCGCAGCACTGGAAGCAGAAGATATCAACACTGTTTTGAAACCAGCTACCAAAGCTGACTTCGAAAACAATCCTTACGCTGTAGTTGGTGGCGAAGAGGGTCAAGTTTACAACCCTGCTGAAGATGATGAACTGCCGAATCCAGGTGAAATTCCTGGTGAGTTGAAAGTTGAAAGCGTAAGTGCTATTAACAAGCAAGGTGTTACTGTGAAATTCCCAGCTCTGACAGAAGCTTCTACAGAAGTTACTGTGAAAGTTGAAGACGACAAAGGTAATGTTGTAGAAGTTAACCCTGTTGCCGTATTGGACGTAGGAGAAACAGTTGCAACTTTCACGTTTAAAGCTGCGCTGACTGCTGATCCAGTTGGAATTTGGAAAGTCAACGGAGTAGAATTTGACGCCAACGCACAAGCAGCTGTAGCAGCGGTAAATGCTGCAACAAACCAAGTTCAATTACTTGCAGCGTTGAAATCAACATATTTTACCGGAGTAGTTGATGCTTACATCGCTCAATATCAAGAGGAAATTTCTGGTAAAAACTTCGCTACTGTTGAAGAAGTACAAAAAGCAATTGACAAAGTAAACAAAGATCAATCGGGTAATGCAGCTGCTGAAGCTGTTACAAAAGCAAAAAATCAAGTAGAACTGCTTGCAGCTCTTCAAAATGGTGGTTTTGAAAGAGTAAATGCTGATCTAATTGCTGAGTATGCAAATAAAGAAACTACCCCTGGTACAAAAGATTACACTGTAGCAGATACTCCTTCTAAAGTTCAAGCGCTCATTGATGCTGTTAACTTGGAAGCAGCTGAAGATGCAGTAGACGCAGCTGATACAACAACCGCAACAGCACTCACTGCTGATGCTATTAGCAAAGCTCAAAAGTTAGTAACTGCTCTTCCTGAAGAAACGGATGGAGAAAAAGCTACTAAAAAGGGTCTGCAAGATAGAATTAATGTAGCTAATGCGTTTGCTAAAGTTAAAGGCGCTACTACTCAAGCAAGCCTACTTTCAGCACTCAAAGCTCCAGTTTTGAAACTTCAAAACATTGATGATAAACTGGCTAAATATTACAAAGACAAATTGGTTCCTGCTTCTATCACAAGTGTAGCCTATGATATTCAAGGCGAAATCGTAGATGCAGGTAATACAGCTGCGGTTGATGATTATGTTGCAAAAATTGGAGAAGTAAAAGCTGAAACCACAACTGCAGATCTCAAAGCTCTCCTTACTGAGCTTAAGAGAATCAATGCTACGGACTTTACAGCAACAATCAATGATTCTTTGTTAGAGGATTACAGAGCTGCTATTGTAACTGCAGATGCTGCGGATAAAAATACAACAGCTAAGATCAACACTATCATTCAAGATACTAATGCTAATACCAACGAATTAGGTGAAGTAGCAGACTTTGATGCAACTACACAAACTGCTGATGAACTTCTTGCCCTTCTGAAGGACAAAAAATTAGCACTTAAAAATGTAGTTGATGCAAATAAAGATGCTTATTTTGCTGACGTAGCCCTCATTAAAACAGAGGCTGGTAAAACAGTTGAAGATTTGCAAAAAGCTATTAACACTGTAAATTTTGTTGCAAATGCTAATTCTGCATCTACAGCAGCACAAATGCAAGCTGCTCTTACAGGTCTTGCAGTAAATGCATCTTACGCTGACTATGTTAACCTGACTTCTGCAGCAAAATTGGAAGTTGCCGAGTTAGTGTTGGCAGCAAGAGCCGAAGCTACAGGAAGCAAGTTTGCTGATCTTGAAGAAATTACTACTGCATTTGAAACTGTAGTAGATGGTTATACTACAGATCTTTCAAATGTTAATGCGGCTACTAGCATTGCTGCAATGAAGGCAGCTCTAGACACAGATACTTTCCCTAAATTCAAGGCTTTGGGTGATCTGGAAAAGGTAGAAAAAGCTGAATTAGTTCTTGAAAAACTGGAAGAACTGAAAGGTTTGGAAAAACCAACTCAATTTAAAACTGTTGCTGAAATTATGGCAGCAGCTGGTCTGTAAGATTTAGAGCTGTGTTTTTTCTAGCCCACTATTGTTTGAAAAAAACTGACCTTCGTGTCAGTTTTTTTTTCACAAAAGCGTCCCAAAAATATACAAGGGAAGTCAGGTGTTCTGTAGTACTAGTTCTTATTAGCATGGTGAAGAAATACAGGCTTAACCTTTGTACTTCATAACGGAGTCTTAATCTTACGCTCATATCCATAACGGCTATCAAAGCTACTAAAAAATATCACTTTGAATGATGTACTTCTCCTCACTGTACTCGTGCATCAGTTAACCACTAATTAATCATTGGAACGGTTTCAGTAACCCCTGATACCGAATAGAGGTGCATTTCGAACCTAATAGGTCAAGACATTCAACTTTTCCCATCTCATTCATGCAACTCGAAAAACAAATACTTCTCTAACTAGCTTGGAACTATTCAGTTCGATCTATTAAATATTTCTGTTGTCATGTTATTGGTTTAATAGCTGGAATCTCCTAAATTGTTTGTAGTGTCCGTAAGAAGGCTTATCATCATCTTGAAGTTATCCATACAGTTTGAAGTAGTTTCCCATCTTAGACGTCCATTGATCACTTATATACCCTCAATTTTCAATAGGATTTGATACCACTGGTGCACTTTTCCACGGAAACATTAATCATAGTTTGGAGTAAAGTTCTTAAAAATATTTATACTATCAAAATGTAACTAGCGATGTTTCTATTCAACGTTACTGGAAACTCTTAATGTACAAAAAAACACTAGAATCCGCAAAATGCGTCCTCTAGTGTTTTTCACGTGACAGTATACATTGTCTATTTAATCTGTGTAAAACGCGTATCGAGTGTTGTGGCTGCCTTTCCGTCCGGGAGATCGATAAGGTTCTCTTTTTCGTATTTCTTACGCTCTTCTCGATCAATTGCATCCTTTACCTGTTTAATTCGACGATCAAGAGAATACAGTCCGGTCCACCCTTTATCGTGAATCAGTACATCGACTACTCTTTCTTTTGAGACCGCATCAAGGGATGTAAACACAGGAAGGGGCAGTTGCTCAAGCTCAGATATCAGCTCGCTGCGATCCGTCAAATCTAAGAGAGTTTGCACTCGCTGCTCCAATTGACTGGTGAAATGTCGGACGTCGTCAATGTTTGTATGATCCCCATGTTGTTTCCAAACTTCTGCGATCACGTATTCCCTCCCCGCTTTGCCCAGGTTGATAAACATGGCCCCAGCTTCCTCCACTGCCTTTTCCAGAAGAGTCGCCATTCCTGATGGTTGATTATGCGTACTCGTTTCAGCATCTTGCAGGGAGGCTTCCAACTGGTCAATTTCATCTTGTAAATGTTTCTTCAACGGGCATGTTTGGACGGGAATGATGAGATTGCGAAGCTGCTTGAGCTGTTCCTTTGAGTCTACTGTGTTTATTTCCGCTTTTGCTTTGTAGAGGCGCTGCAGCCACGTAATACGGGTGAGAACCTCTTCTTTTTCATCAGAAGCATACTGAAATTGTTCGGCTAAACAAATAATGGTATCTAACCTTTTATCATCGACATCAATTGAGGTCTCCAGTGTATGTAGCATCGTGTTGAGATCACTGTATAACTTCTGGTCATCAATAAATCCTGTGAAGGTAAACGTAGACAAGCGCTCAGACAAATGTATATCCTCTAAGGGTTCAGCTACACTTGATGGTAAGGCAGTAAAATCAATCATGTAAGATCCTCCTTGCAAATTGACCTTCCTCTATCATAACTCAAGAAATTTGTTTACAAAAGGAAAGATGGGTGGAATTCTTGACCAGGAGCAAAAAGGAAAAGGGAGAACCAACCATTAGGTCAGTTCCCCCTGTTTTATCTTTTACTTCGTAGTAAACTCAGTAGATCTTATTGAGCTGCGATTGCAGCGTCGATAGCTACTTTAATAGCAGCCAGTGTTGTATAATCTACTTCGTTACCATCTTTATCTTTTTGGTAGTTAGCTTTGAATGCTTCAGCTACAGCAGCTTGTTGTCCAGCATCGAGGTTATCGAATGCTTCATAACCAATTGCGGAAAGCTTCTCTACGGTAGTGGAGATGTTGGTCAGGTTAGCATATGCTACACCATCTACAAGCTCAGCGTATACAGCAATGATACCTGTATCAGCTTGATCGAGGTGACCAGTCAAATCTTCTACACTAGCAAATGTTTTTGCAGTAGCAACAACAGCTACTCCAGTTTCTTTCGCTGTACCGTCTGCAGCCAACTCGTCACGATCTGCTTCTAATGCGTCACGTACTTTCAGAACTTGTTCAGCGATGTACAATTTATCTGCGCCTGGTACATTCACATAAGAAGTAATCGCCAGTTTATCCAAAGCAGCTTTCACTTCTGTAGCAGTTGTAGATTCGTTGATCGCTTTTACTTTCGCTTTTGCCAACTCAGCTTTGTTGACAGCATCCAGAGCGGACTGAATATCTGTCAGAGAGGTTTTAGAACCAATACCATTGACAGTATCAGCTACACTTGCAGCATAAGCTACTTTGTTTTCTGGCAGAATGTTTTTCAATTCTACTACGTTCAGTGCAACCAGCAACTGATCTGCTTCAGCAGCAGTATCGAGTGCCATGATAGCTGCAATGTTATCAGCATCTACTTCTGCTTGAGCAGCGGTAGCATCAGCAACTGTCTTATAATCAGCATTAGCTGCATAAACAGCTTTATTAGATGCTGCAACTTGTTTCAGACCAAGAGCGTTCAATGCTTTCAGCAGTTTGTCTGCATCTACAGGTGTTTCGCTAGCTGCAGTCTGTACAGCTGTAATCAGGGAAGAATCAGCTGCGTTGTTGACATCAGTGATGATAGTTTGAATATCACCACGTTGGTTTTTCAGTGTTACGTCAGTAGTTTCGCTGAGTGCTTTACGATAGTCTGCGAGATTGACATCTTTCACAGTTTTAATATCGAAATCATTTTCAACGGTTACACCGAGACTATTGTTTTTATATTTCTCAAAAAGGACTGTCTCGAGGTTATCCAATGCTACCAACGCACTCTTGAGGGAGTTATTCGTTGTTGCTGCATTGACACGGATCAGGGCATCCAGGATATCCAAGGAATCGTTAGCCCAATCCTTTTTAGTCAGGGTTGCCCCTTCTTCAGTAGCGAGGTAAGTATTAGCCAATGTTCTAGCAGCAGTTACATCAGCAGATTTCAAAGATTTGAACGCTGTGTCGTAAGCAGCTGCTACTTCTTCATCGTTAACGCCATTGATAGCGTCTTGGATTCCTTTGAATGTTACACCAGCAGCATTATCTGCAGTCAGATTAATCAGGGAAACAGCACCGCCGGTAGTTGTTACTTCAGCATCTTGATATTTTACAGTCCAATCAGCATTTACATAAGCAAAGTTAGCTTTCAAAGCATTCAGCAATTGAATTTGGTTTTCTGCATCAACTACTGCTTTGATAGCCGCTGCTTCAGCTTCTTTATCTGTTGCAGATTTGTTTGCATTATCAACAGCTGTTTGTACATCAGCCAGAGTTGCAGGGGCTGCATCTACAATTGCTTCTGCATAAGCAGCAAGTTTGTTTTCGTCAACATTTTGAATACCAGCAGCATTCAGGGCATTCAGAAGTTTAACTTGATTAAGAGGGCTTGTGCTAGCTGCGTCTGTGATATCAGCAAGCTGTTGGATAGCAGTAAAGCTGTATTCTTTACCATCTACAGTCCATACACCTTCCAGTTTTTCAACAGGAGTTTTGAACGTGAAGGATGCAACTGTATCTCCAGCAGAGATGTCAGTAGGGTTCACTTCAACAATGTTGCCGTTGTTGTCTTTTACTTCTACTGTAGCGCCGAGTACATCTTCTGTAGGAGCAGCAATTGCTACATCAACAGTTGTACTGGTAATAGCACAAACCTTTACAAGTATTTGTAATCGTCAGGAAATTTAATAAATGCTTATAATAGTAGGGCTTGCGAAGGAGGGTGTTGAATATTCATTTGTAGATAAAAGGAATATGGATCAAACTTTTTACGAATGAATGGAAAAACATGCATTTTGGATGTGGCATTTTCCATTATTTTTTTGCCATTTTCATAAATTTTTCCAATATTATTCCTTCAGTTTTAAGCTTCCGGGACGTACGAGTCAGGAAGTCCAGGATGTGGTATTGTAAGATCAATAGACTTCTGAATCGCCCTGTGTCCAGTCATTGGATGCAGGGTCTATTTGTATTGGAGTAAGCTACTAAATTTGGTTTTTTATACAAATACAGATTGACCTAATTACTAAAATAAGGTAGAGTTAGGATTGAACAAATTATGGAAGGAGAGCAAAAAAATGAAAAATTTTAAAAGTTTCTCTGTTATGGTATTTGCCTTAACACTTCTTTTACTTCCACTAGGTGAAGGAAACGCTTTTGCAGCCTCGACTTTGAGAAGTATTACGATGTATGCCCCAGATTATGTTCATGTTGGATGGGGTGAGAATATCGATATTGAAGCACAGTACTCTGATAATTCCTACATGGACATAAGTACGTTAGCAAGTGTTATCGCCTCGAACGATGATGGTAGGGCAAGGTTTACGAAAAGCGGTAATTACTTGACAATGACCGGTACGAAAGCTGGTTGGGTAACAGTTGACGTGTCATATACAGAAGGGTCCATTACAAAAACAACGTATAAAAACATTAAAGTGAAGCCTTCTTTCGGATTTAACTATCCTGGTGGTTTAAGGGCTGGAAGAACGTTCCAAACTAAGGCCACCATTTATTACGAGGAAAATAAACCTGAAGATGTCACAAATTTTGTAACGTACACTTCATCAAATCCAACCGTTGCTACTGTAAGCAGTACTGGTTTGATCACCGCGTTAAAGCCAGGAGTTACTACAATCACCTATAGTTACAAAGAAAAGATTTTTGGTGAAACTCTCAGGTACACTGAAAAATTGACGGTTGATTAGTTTAGTATAGTGACGATCACTCATTCTAAGGTTTTCGATGAGTGGTCGTCTTTTTTTTGCCCCAAACCTCTCTACTAAACTAGAAATTATCCAAGTAGAAAGAGGAGGAGAAGCCAAGTGGGAAGCTATCATTTTTTCAGCAAAAAACTTCTGCCATTGCTGCTGGTGAGCCTTTTCACGCTATCATCTTTTCTCATCATGGAACCGTATCAGGCGAATGCTGCAAACAACCAAATTACATCCGATGAAACAACCGAATACATCATCAAGCTTGCATCTCCCATCCAAGCCAAAGGAGTCTCCTACCTTCACAGCGAAGACCCGAGCCTCTCCGTGATCGAGTCCAACAGACAGCATATCCTGGTGAAGCTGCCGGCCAATCCAGATCCAGACTTGCTGGAGGACCTCGCTGCTGATCCTGCTGTCGAATATATCGAACCCAATCTGCGTATGCGCAAAGCTTCAGATTGGACAAAAGATCCTCGCTTTGAAGAGCAATGGGGCTTGCGAGCCATCCAAGCCCCAGAGGCGTGGCAAGAGGGCGAGAGTACCGTGCAGGTGACAGTGGCTGTACTGGACACAGGGGTGGATTACACCCATCCTGATCTGGTAAATCGGGTAGATGCACAAAATGGCTACAATTATATAGATGGAAATTCCGATGTGATGGACGATGACGGACATGGAACCCATGTAGCAGGAATTATCGCTGCGGAGCTGAACAGCATCGGGATCGCAGGGGTTAGCGGCAATGCCGACGTAAAAATCCTGCCGCTGAAGGTCCTGGACGATCAGGGAAACGGGACGATGTACGATGTGTCGTTTGCGATCATGGATGCCGTGGATAAGGGCGCTGATGTGATCAACTTAAGTCTGTCTGGGGAAAGGGGACGGGAAGAACCGAAGATGCTGCAGGAGGCGATAGCCTATGCGCTGGAGCACGATGTGGTTGTCGTTGCCGCGGCAGGAAATAACGGTGATAGGGTAGGGCGTTATGTACCCGCCTCGATCCCCGGCGTGATTGCCATCAGTGCGGTAGATGAGGAGATGGAGCTGTCGAAGTTCTCCAACTACGGGTCAGAGATCGCGCTTGCAGCACCTGGTGAGGAGATTCTGAGCACCTATTTGCGTGGAAGATACGTGTATGCGAGCGGGACTTCACAAGCGGCACCTTTTGTCTCCGGTACGATTGCCTTGATGAAGGCAGCCGAGCCACAGCTTGGTATTCAGGAGATCGAGGAGAGTTTGCAGCGAACGGCGATCGACCTGGGGCGTAAAGGGCCCGACGAAAAATATGGCTATGGACTGGTCAACGCTTATGGCGCGTTGCAGGAAGAAGAAGTCTCTTCAGCTGAATTGCGCAGAATCCTTGTAGATCCAGTGAGGCTGTCGCTTCGACCAGGGAGTGCAGCGTCCCTGCACGCCACAGCTATCTATCAGGATCAGACACAGCGTGATGTGACAAAGAAAGCGGTTTGGCAGGTGGAGGATGAATCTGTCGCCACGATCGAGATGGGGGAAGTGCGTGCCCGAGCTTTTGGCAAGACCAGCATTACCGCATCATTCGAAGGAAAACGAAAAACCATCCCGGTAGACGTGTCTGTCCGCCAGCTGGAAGCCTTGACTAGGCGAGTTACGCTAAAACCGGACGAGGCCGTACAACTGTCACTCACCGCCGCCTACGGGGACCGCACAAAGGAAGAAGTGGAACCTGCAGATGTGAAATGGATTTCGTTGGATGAGGAGGTGGCTACCGTATACAACGGTGTCGTCTCTGCGCAAAACGTCGGGAGTACATGGGTTGTGGCTTACTACGGCGGTGAGCGCATTTCCATCGAGGTACTGGTTAAGATGACTGCGCTCGTTGCAAATCCGGACCATCTGCAGCTCGTGCCGGATACTCAGATTCCTGTCACGTTGTACGCCTATTATAAGGAAAAGAAAGATGTCGTAACCGCTGAGGCAGACTGGCGGACTAGCAATCCAGACGTGGCTGTCGTAGAGAATGGCGTGATTACTGCGACCGGACCGGGCATTGCCACGATTACGGCAGAATACCGGGGAAAATCGGCCACGATCCGGGTGGACAACAGCGTGCGAAAGCTGGATGTCCCGGACGACAAAATTTTCCTTCGTCCAGGGGACACCTATACACCGGAGCTTGTCGCTACCTATCGGAATGGTACGCGGGTGGAGGTAAGCGATAAAGGGACATGGCATTCCTTGGATGAACAGGTGGCAGTCGTAGATGAGCGAGGGGAAATCACTGCTATAAAGGAAGGAACTGTTTTGATTACGGCGAGTTACGGGGGCAGAAGCGCTCGTATTCATGTAAAAGTACAGGAGAGCAGCAATCCCTGACGTTCCTTGACATTTACTGTGTGGAAAGTTATTCTAAAAAAATATTCCCTTCTTTCGGGAGGCGGGGTTTATCCGGTTTGCGGAAGCCAGAAGATTCCGCAGTTTCCTTAGGCACATACCAAGTTTTCTATGTTGCAAACAAATGTCACTATGCTATAGTGAATGACGAGCAAACGTACATGTATATATAGATGAAGAGAAAAGTTGGGAGCGACGCTATGTTATCCTTCTTGAAGAATTTATTGGGGAAAACGCCAACGACGGAAGAAGTACGAGAACAGGTAAGAGAAGAATCCATTTTGCCTGCCAGCGATACGGAACAGTCGGATCAAAGCGCAGAGCAAGCTGAAGGTACAGGAGGAATCGTTACTTCCTTGTCCTTGCATGAGTCCTGGGAAGCCAAGCTGAGTCAGCAGGAGAAGTACGCTCTCTCTTTTATGGCACAGGAATTGCCGCCACTGGCACCTGGCAATCTGTCTCTTGCGGGCACTCAGTTGATCCCGCACGAGGAAGGAATTGAAGTGACTGCGTTTATACGCAATAGTTTGGATCGCCCTGTACGCCTGGATACGATGACGCTGGTAGTGCTGTTTGGGGACCAGGAATTGTTTACCCGCCAATCTTTTGATCTGTCGCAGGTAGGAGAAATACCGGCGCAGTCTGCGCGTCCCTGGTCGTTCGTCTTCACTCGGGTGCACTTTTTGCAATTGAACGTGCTGTTGAGCAATTGGAAGATCGCCTTTGAGCTGGCACAGAAAAAAATGGTTCTCCCGCAGCAGCTGGAGCTGGAGGAATCCTGGATCAAATCTTTGAGTGACCAGCAAAAAGAGGCGTTGATCGGGCTCGCGAAACGGCTCCCTGCGTTAAAAGAAGGGGAGGTCAATATCCAGAGCGTGCAAATCCGCAAACAAGAGGATGGCTCCATGCATGCTATTTTGTTGATTCGCAACGGTTCGCAACAGTCGCTCTCCTTTGAAAAATTGCCGCTCGCCCTCTACGATGCTTCGGGAGATGAGGTAGCAAAAGGATTGTTTGAGCTGAATGGGTTGACAGTTAATGCCAACACCAGCAAGCCGTGGCTGTTCGTCTTCCCGCCCGAGAGCGTAACCAAGCCTGAGGCCGATCTTTCGCGCTGGAAAGTAAGTGTGCCACAAGGGACGCAGTCCTAGACTGGATAAGGTTTGGAATTGCTCTCTATTCAAGAAACAGATATGATGATAGAGAAGCTTCGTTCGTGTTCGGACGTGTGAGGAGGTAACGCATGTTTTCCTTTTTTAAGAACTGGTTAGGCAAAGAACAGGACAGCACTCGTTCTATGGAAGATTTGAAAAAAGACATCCAGGAAGAGTCCGCCATCCCTGCCGAAGAAATGCGCAATACGGAAGTTGAGTTTGAAGCGGACGCTCAAGCTGAATCGGGCAGAAGCTCGAATATGGTACGTACAGAGATTTCGCTGCATCCGCAATGGGAGCAGCAGTTGGACGCTGAGAAAAAGTACACACTCCGCTTTTTGCAGGCAGAGCTGCCAGAAATTCATCGTGGATTGATCAGTGTTACAGGTTTTAGTATGGTTCCACAACCGAACGGGATGACAGTTGCGTTCTTTTTCCGGAATGCAACGAATAAGCCGGTGCGGGTCAAAAATATTCGCCTGGCGATTTATCTGGATGACAAGCCGTTTGCACGGATGCCAGTAAATCTGGAGGAAATGGGAGCCATTCCGCCGCATACGAGCCGTCCCTGGGAAGTATTTTTCCCGGAGGAAAGCTATCTTCATGAAAACTACTCGTTTTCACGCTGGAAGCTGGTCATGAAAGCGGGCCAGAGCACTCATGTGTGGCCTACTCAGCTAGAACTCGATCCAGAGATGGAACGCCGCATGACAGACCGTCAAAAGGATCGGCTGGAGGCCATGGTTCACACATTGCCGCCGATTCCTCTTAATACCATTGAGGTCACTGGCTTTGACATCGGTTGGACCAAAGAAGGGCAGCTGGTGACGGCGCTTCTGTTCCGTAACGGGCTGGATAAGGTATACAATCCTGGTGAATTACAAATCTCTATTACAGATGCGGAACACGATTTGGTAGCACAGGGAAAACTGAATGCGAGCAAAATCAAGGTAAAGCCTGGTCACAGCCGTCCATGGCTGATTGTATTCCCCCCCGATGTAGTGCAAAAGCGGGATGCGAAACTGGGCAGATGGCATCTCGAAGTGAAGTAAAGATTAGGTAAGACATCCGTTTGTAATGGGAATGAGGAGGTTGACAGATGAGTTGGTTATTGGAAAATTGGTTTGGTTCGAAGGAAAGCTTGGAGCAGGTAAAAGAAGACATTCATGAAAATCTGCACAAGGAATTTTATCTCGGTCTGTCCGGGATTGAAAATCCGGAGCAATCGTCTACACGCATCGCTTCCAAGGAGCTGTTCTTGCAGATGAATGGACCGTGGGATAGCAAACTGGAAGAAGCAGAGACGGAATTGCTTCAGTACATTCATGACGAACTTCCAGCGGTTGTCCGCGATGAAGTGGGGATCATTCCTTTTTACACACAAGTTACAGAGGAAGGGTACCTGGTACTGACTTATATTCGCAATGCGATGTCCCGCGATATCTTGCTGCAGCGCGTTCCGCTCGTACTGATGACTCCGGATGGGGGCATTGTTGCGAGAAAAATCTTTGATCTGACAGCAATGGGTCCGCTCGGGGACATGTCCAGCCGCCCGTGCGAGTTCATGTTCCGTTGGGATGAATTCGACAATATTCCTGAAAAAGAAGTGCCGCTGATACTTGCTTACAAGAAGCCTAACCTCAAGAAAGCTGATATCGACGACAGTGAGACAGGCGGTTTGAGCATTGATGAAATCGTCCACTACAACAAAGCACTGAAAAACATTGAGCCTCTGGAAGATGGCAGCGTTGATTTGCAAGTGTTGGATGTGAAGGCGGACGAAGAAAAAGAAGGCGGACTGAAGATCGTCGTGGTCTTCCGCAATGGTTTGAATAAACGCCTGGAGTTTACCGAAGTGCCAATCATTGTTACCGACAAGACTGGCGACAACGTCGCGAAGGTTCACTACACCCTTGAAAACATGAAGGTAGATGCCAAAGGACATAAGCTGTGGCTCTTTAAAATCCCAGCTGACTCCTTGCTCAAGTCGATTGATGACTTTGCCGGATTGACTGCGTTTATTCCAAAAGCGAAACAGCAGCGGAAATCACCCGTGGTAGCCCCAAGCGCTAATAACAAGGATATTTTGCAATAAACAGGGCCCCCTTTTTGCCAACGGTGAAGAGGGGGTTTCACTTTGCTAATTATTCCAAATATTGTCATTCCGGACTTGCAACTCGTCTGATCATTCCGTATGCTTATTGAATAACCTATTTTCCAAAGGATGTTTTTGTCATGAAAAAATGGGTAGGAACGATACTGGCTGTTGTGATTGTTCTTGTCATGGTGATGGTAGATGTCCAACCCGTACGTGCAGCATCTGATACAAGTGACCCTTACATTGAGAACCAGATCCATTTATCGCAGATCAAGGCGATTAAAGCCTGGGATGTCGTTCATTCCAACACCAATATCACCATTGCTGTGCTGGATACGGGAGCTGATTACAATCACCCTGATCTTAAGGGGAACCTTTTGCCAGGAATCAATCTGGTCAATCCAGCCAAATCTGCCCAGGATGACAATGGACATGGCACAGAAGTGATCGGCGTATTGGCTGCTGAGGGAAACAACAATATCGGCGTTTCCGGGGTTTTATGGAAAGCAAAAATTTTGCCTATCAAGGTATTGGACAAGAATGCTGTCGCCGACCTTGACCTTGTCGCGAAAGGAATCCATGCTGCGTTGGACAGGGGAGCCAAGATCATTCTCATGTCAGTCAGTAGTATGTCCTATTCTCAAGCATTGACCAATGCAGTGAATAGAGCCGAAGCCAGTGGTGCTGTTCTGGTCGCGGCTAGCGGAAATGAAGAGGATCGCGTGGCCTATCCTGCTGCTTATCCTACAGTGATCGCAGTGGGCGGCGTCAGGGCGAACAACCAGCCCATCAAGGAATCGAACTCCGGGCCGGAGCTGAATCTGATGGCAACGGGCCTGAATGTGTATACGACCAAATTGGGTGGCAGGTACGGAACATTCAGCGGGACTTCTGCAGCCGCTCCACAAGTAGCGGGTGCCGCTGCACTGGTATTGGCGCGTCATCCCAATCTCAAACCCATTGATGTAAGGCAGTTGCTTTACCAGACCGCTCAGGACTTGGGGGAGCCGGGCTGGGACAAGTCCACCGGGTACGGCCTGCTGAATATACACAAAGCGGTTACTACCCCGATGTCGATGGATTTTTTGGAACCGAATAATCAGATGTCGCGGGCCAAAGCGTTTCCGATCGAGTCGCAAATTCGCGGCAATCTGGGGCCGAATGATACAGTAGACTGGTTCAAGATGGACATTCCCTATGACGGCAAAGTAACGTTCCATGCTACAGTCTCCGTGGGATCAGCTTCTCCGATGGTTGCGACCTTTTATTCGGAAAATCGAACACCAGTCACACACTACATAGGCAACGGCGATAAGCTGACGGTGCCTGCCAAGCAAGGTCAGATGATGATCAGGCTAATGCGAAATGGCGGAGTGTCTGGTTTTACGTATGTGTTAACCAGCAGATTTTCAATTAATCCAGATCGATATGAGCCAAATGATTCGATGGCAACAGCCAGGCCTCTCGTGGGAAATCAGATCAGTGTCGTCGGCAATTTTCATGAAGAAGGGGACCAGGACTGGTTTTCCTATTATGTCCGCGAATACGGAATGCTGAATGTGACAGTGACACCCGATACGAAGCGAATGGATCTCGTACTGAACATCGGGAAGCAGGATGGCAGGGAGACGAGATGGGATCCCAGCTACGACAACGGCGATCGGGATAACCCGACGGAGCGGGCGGAGAAGGAAGTGTCGCCCGGGAAGTATTTCATTCGTGTCAGCGAGTACGAGCAAAATGCGGTCAACGCGGAGTACACGCTTGATTTGTTCTATACTCCGGTCAAAAAAGACCCCAATGAGCCAAATGATACGTATCAACAGGCTTCCCCGCTGGCTGGAGGCAATTTGATGACAGGTACATTCCCGACCGCTTCTGATACAGACTGGTTTCAATTTACAGTGAATCGGGAATCTTATGTAAGTATCCGCGCACCTTTTGTTCCGGTCAAATCTGGAATGAGGCTCGCATTGTTTAGCAGCAACAATTTCAATTACCCATTGGCGATGACCAACTCCGTGGCCGAGCGTTCTGACCAGGGCAAAGAGGTTTTGGGAATTCGGTTGCAGCCAGGGAAGTACTACATCCGCCTGAACAGTTCCATATCCTTCAAGTACGACTTGTATCGACTGACGGTCAACCAGCAGGAGTTGGTTGCGGGATACCGGGATATTTCGACTCACTGGGCGCGTACAGAGATCGCGCGGTTAAGCAGCAAGGGAGTCGTAAAAGGCTTTGACGATGCTACGTTCAAGCCGGATCAGCCTGTGACGAGAGCGCAATTTGCTACTATGCTGATACAGGCAATGAAGGCAAACAGGATGCCGGTTGGTTCCTATAGCGGCAACACTTCGTTTCGAGATCTGCCCAAGAGCCACTGGGCTTATAACAACCTCGGGCTCGCTTACCAATTGGGGATCGTAAAAGGCTACCCGAACAATCAAATGAAGCCTGATCAGGCGATATCACGGGCTGAGATGGCAGCCATGGTTGCGAGAGCACACAATGTGCCCCTGTATTCCCGCAGCTTCTCCAGCTATCGTGATGTATCGACTGGACACTGGGCATCACCAGCGATTGAGGCTCTGACGTCGAGGGAATGGCTGCGAGGCTATGGCAGCCTGTTCAAACCGACAGGAAGTGCCACGCGTGCGGAAGTCATTGTTGTAATCGCCAAATCCTATAAATTGTAGAAAGAATGAGAGTCAGTCAACGGGGAGGTATTAGCGATGAAAAAATTCACCAAAGGAATGCTGGCAGTCATGCTTGGGGGGATGGCTCTATTTGCATCCCAGGCGATGGCAGATGGCGTGAATGGAGTACCTGGTTCGGTAGACGATCCAGTCGTCACCAAAAGCTATGTGGATCAGGTGCTGCGGTCCATTGGAGCAGGTGGAGGCAGCGGCAGTGGAAGCACTTTGACAGTCGTCGAGCTCTATCCAGGGAAGACGTTGTATGGTTTTGAAGGCACGGAATTTATCGTTCGTACAGGACAAGTACAAGCTGTAGCTGGCAATAACGGTGACGGCTTGACGGATTTGACCGCGGGTGCCGATTTGCGCGGAGGAGCAACTGTCGGACATAATCATCTGCTTTTGATCGCACGTTCGGACAACCGTGGTCTGCGGACCGCTCCGCAGTATACCGGAGTCTCGCACATCATGGTCCGGGGCAAGTACGAAGTGCGGTAATTGTCTATTGACACCACTGGAAAAAACAATTATTCTATAATCCGTAATGGATACTCTTATCCAGAGCAGGCGGAGGGACTGGCCCTATGAAGCCCGGCAACCGACTAGAGCGGTGCTAACCAGCAGAACGGACATCTGTTCTGGCCGATAAGAGGATGAAGGAAGCTAAAGTGCGCAAACCTTTTCCTCCCCCGAAGGCGGAAAAGGTTTTTTTTGCCTGCATTTACGTCGATAAAATCCTGCGTCGGCTACCACACTATTTGTATGAGGTCAAAGGAGGTTGTTTTCTCATGGCTTTGCAAAAAGGTCGTCGTCTGTTCACATCTGAATCCGTAACCGAAGGACACCCGGATAAAATTTGTGACCAAATTTCAGATTCGATTCTGGACGCCATTCTGTCCAAAGATCCCAATGCTCGCGTGGCCTGCGAAACGTCCGTCACTACTGGACTGGTCCTCGTAGCGGGTGAGATCACTACCAACACGTATGTAGACATTCAAAAGCTGGTTCGCGAAACCATCCGCGAAATCGGGTATGATCGTGCCAAGTTCGGCTTTGATGCGGATACTTGCGGTGTGATCACTGCTATTGGTGAACAGTCTGCTGACATTGCACTTGGGGTAGACCAAGCCCTCGAAGCTCGTGAAGGGAAAATGACCGATGAAGAGATCGAAGCCATCGGTGCTGGCGACCAGGGTCTGATGTTTGGTTTTGCTTGCAATGAAACTCCAGAGCTGATGCCATTGCCGATCAGCATGGCACACCAACTGGCTCGCCGCTTGACAGAAGTGCGCAAAGACGGCACGCTGTCCTACCTGCGCCCGGATGGAAAAACGCAAGTAACGGTGGAATACGATGGTGACAAGCCTGTACGCATTGATACCATCGTTATCTCCACGCAGCATGCGCCTGAGACCACTTTGGAGCAAATTAAAAATGATCTGATGGAATTGGTCATCAAACCAGTTGTTCCAGCTGAATTGTTGGATGGAGAGACCAAGTACTTCATCAACCCTACTGGCCGCTTCGTAATCGGCGGTCCTCAAGGCGATGCTGGTTTGACCGGCCGCAAAATCATCGTCGATACTTACGGTGGTTATGCACGTCACGGCGGTGGTGCTTTCTCCGGAAAAGATCCGACCAAAGTGGACCGTTCCGGTGCATACGCAGCTCGCTATGTAGCGAAAAACATCGTTGCTGCGGGACTCGCGGACAAATGCGAGGTGCAAGTAGCTTACGCGATTGGTGTAGCCCAGCCTGTTTCCATCGCAGTCGATACATTCGGTACAGGAACTGTTTCCGAAGAAGATCTGGTGAAGCTGGTCCGCAAGCATTTCGATCTGCGCCCTGCTGGCATTATCAAGCAGCTCGACCTGCGCCGTCCTATCTACAAACAGACTGCAGCATATGGTCACTTCGGCCGCAACGATCTGAACGTTCCTTGGGAGCAAACAGACAAGGCAGAAGCGCTGAAGCAAGATGCAAGCCAATTGGCGAAATAACAGAGTCGTATAACGAAGCCTGGCGATACTGCCAGGCTTTTTCTTTTCCTCTTCTTCACTACAGCCAGACCACGGTCTCCCCGTGTATAATCTTACATATCCAATGGATAAGTCTTCATAAAGGAATTTTCTAGTCTTTTGTCGAATCTCCTTAAGGTAGCAACAGAGGAGGGGTATTTTTGCGTGATAAAAAACTCTTCCTTCTCGTGTTTGTGCTTTTTTTGCTGATCTTTCTGATA
>DASQMM010000591.1:0-10949 GCA_035645495.1 Brevibacillus sp.
CCCGATCCTGCTTTGATCAACAGACTGTCGGCATGACCGTGGTAGCAGCCTTCGAACTTCATGATTTTATTGCGCTTGGTATAGCCGCGCGCCAGACGCAGAGCGCTCATGGTCGCTTCTGTACCGGAGTTCACCATGCGAACCACTTCCACAGAAGGGACGAGCTGACAAACGAGCTTCGCCATCACGGTTTCTCGTTCGGTAGGAGCGCCAAAGCTGGTTCCCAATGCTGCCACTTCCGTAATGGCAGCCAGCACCTGCGGATGAGCATGACCCAAAATCAGCGGCCCCCAGGAGCCAATGTAATCAATGTAGCTGTTTCCATCCACATCATAGATACGGGAGCCTTCCCCTTTGGCGATGTAGACCGGATTGCCTCCGACACTTTTGAACGCCCGCACCGGGGAGTTGACGCCTCCCGGTATGTAGGTCTGCGCCTCTGCAAAAAACTGCGATGATTTTTCACGATTCATGTCGTTCACCTCGCCAACCATTTTGCCACGTCTTTGGCATGATACGTTATGATCAGATCAGCCCCGGCACGCTTGAAGCCGACCAGTGTTTCCATCACAATCTGCTCTTCGTCGATCCAGCCATTGGCGTCTGCAGCCTTGACCATCGAATATTCCGCGCTCACGTTGTACGCGACAATCGGTACATGGAAGTTCTCACGCAGACGCAAGACCATGTCCATAAAGGCCAGACCCGGCTTCACGATCAGGAAATCTGCGCCTTCTTTGATGTCGGATTCTGCTTCCAGCAACCCTTCGCGCGCATTGGCAGGGTCCATCTGATAGCTTTTGCGGTCGCCGGACTGCGGAGTCGAATGCGCCGCATCGCGGAATGGTCCGTAGAAGGAAGACGCGTATTTCACCGCGTAGGACATGATCGGGATGTGGGAAAAGCCCGCTTCGTCCAAGCCTTCGCGGATCGCAATGACAAAACCGTCCATCATGTTGGAGGGCGCGATGATGTCAGCCCCGGCTTTCGCCTGGGAGACAGCAGTCTGGGCCAGCAGCTTCAGGGTTTCGTCGTTGACGACCTGGCCTTCATGCAGGACGCCGCAATGCCCATGATCCGTATACTGGCACAGACAGGTGTCTGCGATTACGATCATCTCTGGATACGCTTCCTTGATCTGGCGAATCGCTTGTTGCGTGATCGCCTGATCGTTGTAAGCTTCGGAACCGCATGCATCCTTGTGCTCCGGTACGCCGAACATCAGCACGGACTTGATGCCCGCCGCGGCGATTTCTTTCATTTCTTCTGCGAGACGATCCAGGGAGAAATGATAGACTCCCGGCATCGAAGGAATCTGTTCCTTGATGTTCTGACCTTCCACGACAAATAGCGGATAGATCAAATCCTCTACCAGTACGTGATTTTCTCGAACCAGACTGCGCATCGCCGCACTGCTTCGCAAGCGGCGGTGACGATCAAATTTGCTTGTCATGCGTGTTCCCCTCCCATATTCTTTGTTACAGCCTCCAGCAAGCCATCTACGGTATACTCCTGCGCCACAACATCTACGATCAATCCGAGCCGTTGCGCCGTCTCCGCCGTTATGGGGCCGATGCAGGCAATCTTTACCTGCGCAAGCCACCCCAGTGTGGCATAGGGAGCCATCGCCTGGACGAAATGCGTGACGGTCGACGAGCTGGTAAACAAAATGACGTCAATTTCACCTTTTTGGATGCGTCCGACTGCTTCTGGCGCCTGTTCAGCATCGATCACGGTGTGGTAAACATCCACCTCCGTTACGTCCATGCCCATCGCCAGCAGTTCCTGCGGCAGGACTTTTCGCGCGATATCTGCTCGTGGCAGTAGGACACGCTGTCCTGCATGAAGCTGATTGCCCAGGCTAGTCAACAAGCCCTCCGCCACATATTCGCCGGGAATAACGGCTACCTGAAGTCCCCGTTTTTCCAGAGCTGCAGCTGTTTTGGGTCCGACGGCCGCCAACTGGCCCGTGATGCGTGCTGCGGGTACTCCCAGTTGATCCATACGGGCAAAAAAGTACCGGACGCCATTCACGCTGGTAAATATCACCCAATCATAGCTGGCCAGTTCGTGAATCGCAGCATCAAGCTTCGTGCTGTCTTGTGGCGGGATCATTTTCAAGAGCGGAAAAGCATAAGCTTCTCCTCCCAAAGCCTCGATCTTTTCCACCATCTCTTTCGCTTGGCTGCGCTCCCGCGTCACCATGACGCGCTTGCCTGCGAGTGGCCTTGTTGTTTCGGTGAAGTCTTCACCGCTCATCATTTTTCATTCTCCTGCAGGACTTTCGCCAAAATGTCTGCCGCTCCCTGCTTCAGTACAGCCTCCGCTACCTGCAAGCCCACTGTCACCGGATCGCTCCCGGAAGCCGAGCTTTTGCACATCTGCTTGCCGTCTGGAGAGCCGACCATCCCGGTGATCTGAATCACGCCATCCGTCACGGTAGCGTATGCGCCGATTGGCACCTGACATCCCCCTTGCAGCTTGTGCAGGAAGGTGCGCTCGGCCGTGACCGCCTGCCGTGTCGGCTCGTCATCCAGTCGGCGAAGCAGAGCCAGTGTCTCTTCATCATCGGATCGGCACTCGATCGCCAAAGCTCCTTGGCCGACAGCAGGAAGACTGATCTCAACTGGAATGAATTGGGAAATTTCCCCTTCAAAATTGACGCGCTCCAAACCAGCTGCAGCGAGAATGATCGCATCGAAATTGCCTTCGTGCAGCTTGCGCATGCGCGTGTCGATGTTTCCTCGCACAGACTCGATTTGCAGATCCGGACGATAAGCCAGGAGTTGTGCCGCGCGACGCAGACTGCTCGTGCCGACCAATGCCCCCTGCGGCAATTCATCCAGTGTTTTGCCGTCCTTGGAGAGAAGCACGTCCCGCGGATCGACCCGCTTCGGAATCGCTCCGATGACCAAACCCTCTGGCAGTTCTGCCGGCATGTCCTTCAGACTGTGCACCGCGAAATCCGTCTCTTTATCGTACAAGGACTGCTCGATTTCTTTCACAAACAGTCCTTTGCCCCCTACTTTGGAAAGCGTCACATCGAGAATTTTGTCTCCCTTGGTCACGATCTCATGTAGCTCGAAGCTTGCATTTGGCTCAAGCTTCTGCAGTTGTTCCACGACCCAATTGGTTTGGGTAAGCGCCAAACGACTGCGACGCGTCCCTACGTTCCATTTTTTCATAACGGCCTCCCTAGACAGCCCTTACCACCAGCTGTGAAAATTTGAAGTATTGACTCCGAAAAAGTTGATCAACAAAAGGACGAATGCCAAAATATTGGCTTGTGCCAGACGCCTCTTTTGCCATGTATCCCGATACCGTTTGTATAGCCAAAAAGAGTAGGCGGCTAAAAGCAGCAGGGAGAAAAACACCTTGGTATCAAGCAAAAATTTCTCCGGCAGCACCATTTTCCCCCAGATCGTTCCGAGTACGATGGACAGCAAGAGCATCGGCACCCCCAGCATGTTCATCCGGTAGGCATACGCTTCCAGCTGGTCCAGACTCGGGAGCCTGCGCAAGAGAGGCGTCCATTTGCGCTCCTTGAGCATTTTGTGCTGAAACAGGTACATCACGGAAAAGACCATGGAAAGAGAAAAGGCCCCATAGCTGAATATCGCGAGCGTCACATGTGTCAAAAGCAGCTCGGAGGTCAGGATATGGGAAACTGCCTTGATCGGCGTCTCCGGCAAAAACATGGACAAGACCAGCACGACGAACCCGATGATATTAGTAAAAAAAACCAGTAAATCAATGCGAAAAAAATAGTGAATGGCAAGGGATAGACTTACCAGCACCCATGAGTAAAAGAAAAGCGTCTCAAACAAGGTAATGACCGGAAAATAGGCCTTGGTTATGGCTTGCGAGACAAAAAAAGCGGTTTGCAAGGCCCAAACGACAGCAAGCAACCCGAAAGCCAAACGATTGACTTTCCGATTGCTCTGCAAGAAGTCGTTAAGATAGAAGAGAACACTCGCAGCGTAGAGAAAGATGGTCAGATCATAGATCCATCTTACATCAGCCATGTACGCTCTCCTCTCTTTCTCTTTCAAGTTTCTGTCTGTGGATGCCCACGTCTCTTCTAGGAATCAGAAGAGACGAGAACTTTTTCCTGGGGAGCACGTTGTGTCTTTTTCTCTTCCGCCCAGACTGCTTCCTTCTCTGTCCGCTCCAAGATTTCCTCCAGCGCGAACATCGTCGTAAAGATATCCAGCACATCGTCTCCTTTTTTGCTGGCCGCCATCTCTTTCAGACGGACCACGGGATCATGCATCAATTGATTGACAATCCCTTTGGTCGTTTTGCGGATGATATGTATCTCCCGCTCAGTGAGCTCTGGCAGCTTGTTCTCGATCTTGCGCATGGCTTCGCTGTGAATGCCGAGCGCTTTTTCCCGCAGGGCGGCAATCAGCGGAGCCACACCCAATGTCTGGTACCAAGTTGTGAAGGCAACGATCTCTTCTTCGATCATGGAATCCAGACGCTGTGCTTCCCGTGATCTCTCAGCCACGTTGCTTGCCACAATCCCTTCCAGATCATCAATATCGTAGAGATAGACATTATCCAGATCGTGCAGGTCAGGATTCAAGTCCCGAGGCACCGCGATGTCCACCATGAACAAAGGGCGGTGCTTACGCTGCTTCATGATGGGAGCCAGCTCTTTTTTGCCCAGCACATAGCCGGCTGCACCCGTAGAGCTGATGACCACGTCTGCGGTGAGCAGCGCCTCTGGCAACTGCTCCATGGTACAGGCGTCCCCTTTGAATTTCTCTGCCAAAAGCTGTGCCCGCTCCAATGTCCGGTTCGCCACCATCACTTTGTCCGAGCCGTTGGCATGCAAATGCTTGGCGGTCAACTCGCTCATTTTGCCTGCACCGATAATCAGTACGGACTTGCCTGCAAAAGAACCGAAGATCTTTTTGCCCAACTCGATCGCCGCATAGCTGACAGAGACGGCATTTTGGCCGATTGCAGTCTCGGTATGCGCCCGTTTGGCAAAGGTGATCGCTTGCTTGAACAAGGTGTTAAAGACCGTTCCTGTGGTTTTGCAACGCTGGGCAAGCATGAAAGCGTCCCGCACCTGGCCAAGAATCTGCGTTTCCCCCATGACCATCGAGTCCAGACCAGCGGACACCCGCAGCAAGTGATCAATGGCTTCCTCTTGCTGTTTTATATATAGATGTTGCTTAAAAGACTCTTTCTCCACGCCAAACCACTCCGCCAGAAAGCGAAGTGTATAATCCCGTCCGATATTGGCCTGATCACATACCACGTAAATCTCGGTACGATTGCATGTGCCGATTATGATGCATTCTGCGATACTCTTCGTCTGGGAGAGAAGATGAAGAGCCCGCTCAGTCCCGTCATCGCTAAACGTAAATTTTTCGCGAATTTCGACTGGTGCTGTTCTGTAGTTGAGTCCCAGCAAAAGTATATCCATGACATCCTCCCAGATTGACGTTCCTTGTCGTTCCCTGTGTAAAATTCACTATCATTATATCATTATGTCCCAAAAGAACCATGCGTAATTGTGAAAAGTTTATTAACTGGCGACACTCCCAACAGATTCCAAAGCTCTCTCACTTCTTTACCCGCTTGCTGGAATGGTGCGAAATCCGCTTGCGCTCTCCACGGGAATGCCGTATCATGCAGGCTATACAAGAACGTGTCAAGAAATTGCGAATTCACAGATAAGGAGTAGAGAAGTTTTGAAAAAACCATGGATGGCCGACATCACCCTACTGTTGGTCGCCTTCATCTGGGGAAGCACCTTCCTCATCGTACAGCAGGCAATCGCCTCTTTGCCGCCCAACACCTTTAACGCTGTACGCTTTACGATCGCGGCCTTGTTCTTATTTCTGATTCAAATCATTTTGTACCGCAAACAGTGGAAAGCGTGGCGCGGCCCTCTGCTCGTCTCGGGAGCAATCCTCGGCTTTTGGCTTTGCCTGGGCTACGCGCTGCAAACCGTCGGACTTCTCTACACGACACCGTCCAAAGCTGGTTTTATCACAGGGCTGTCCGTAGTGTTGGTCCCTCTTTTCTCCTTCCTGATTTTGCGGGATCGAGTCAAGCCTGCTGCCATTGTCGGTGTCATCATGGCCGCTTTCGGTCTGTATTTGCTGACACAGAACCAGAGCTTTACGTTCAATCTGGGGGATGCGCTTGTCTTTGGCTGTGCGATCTGCTTCGCGATGCAAATCGTCATCACAGGCAAATACGCCCCGCGTTTTCCCGCCTTGCCGCTGGCGATTATCCAGTTGTTCACCGTTGCTCTGTTAAGCTGGGCTTACGCATTCTTGTTTGAAGATTACCAGCTCGCCTTCGACCCAGCTATCCTGCTGATCCCGGAAGTTGCGTTTGGCTTGTTCATCACTTCCATATTTGCGACAGCATTGGCGTTTCTCGCCCAGACCGCCTTGCAGAAGCAGACCAGCTCCACACGGGTCGCACTCATTTTTGCTCTGGAACCGGTTTTTGCCGCACTTACCTCGTATGTCTTCATTCATGAGGTCCTTAACGGCCGTCAGCTCGTCGGCTGTCTGTTGATCTTCGTCGGTATGATTCTGGCAGAGCTGCCGATCAAGGAATGGCTGGAGAATGCAAAAGAACGAAAACAGAATCAAAAGCATTCCGCTTAAGAAGAAAGGTTCCCCCCTCAACGGGTAGGAACCTTTTCTATTGTCGGCGCTTTTTGACTTCCTGCAGCACACTATCGACAAACATGCTCATCACATTGCCGCATACCTTTTGCGGCATCGCCTCCGCGCGTTTGACCAGACGCTTCAGCTTCAGCAGATGATAGGCCGCCTGGGCCATTTTCCCCTCGGTCCCGGCATCGATCAACGAGACGGCAGCTTGTCCGACCATTCCCCAAAGGCGATACTTTTCGATCCATGCCTGGCATTCTGCAAGCAGCTTGCGATTTTCGAGGCCGTTCAACAGCTCGTCAGCCGTCGTCTCCATTTCCACGAAGAGTTCCTGTAATTGCCCCAGCGCCTCCCGCCTGTTTCCCTGTAAAAAATGAAAGCGAAACTGCAAGAATGCCTCGAGCAAATCAGGAGACTCCCTGTCATGAAGAAAGGACCCTTGCACATTTTCAGCAAATCGGCGAAAAGCAGCATCGTGTTTTCTCCCGACAACTGCTTCAATGGCCCTGTCCCATGCTGCGTCTGCTTGATAGTCTTGCGGATTTTGCAGATACTCGGCAGCCGTCATCAACGGGATTTTGGAAGCCTCTGACGAAGACATGGCATTCGCGACGTATCCGGCAGCGTAGTTGCCAAGGTCATGGTCGCGATTGCGCAATGGACCGATATGAAGCTCATTGGCCATCGCCAGATCATTCACCGGATAGTTGTCCCAGTAGAGCGGACAACGCTGGGTGTAGGTCAAAAAGCGCATGGCATCCTGACTGGTCAGATAAGGGGAACAGACAAAGCGGCCCGTCCAGAACAATTCGACGGACCGCGGCAGATGGCGCCCCAGATAAGTGATATACGGTTCATCCCCCATACCGCAGTACTGGGTCGGACAGACCAGAAGCTTCTTTGTCTCTGGCCAAGAGCTGATCTCCTCCCAGATCCATCTGGCAGTCGCGACATGTGCTTCAGCCAGATGGGAAAACCCTGCTAGATCCCCTTCATGCATCAACTGCAGCGGGATGTCATCGTACAAAAGAGCAAACTGGCGCACGCCCTGCCTATACAGCGAGTAGAACTTGTCCTTCATGGCCTGTAGATGGGCTTTGCTGGCGTACTCCATGCCAAAACCGGGACTGAGGGCATAGACGAAGGAAATCCCCTGCTTGGACGCGGCACCTGCCCACTCGCGGATCTGGTCCAGCTCCTGCTGCGAATGTGGCTGCATCCAGCGATCCCGCAAGCTCGAATCTTCTTTTGGAGAGTAGATGTAGGTGTTAAACCCACAGCTCCCCAAAAAATCAATCATGTCCAAGCGCTCCTGATGGGTCCAGGGCGGTCCGTAGAAGCCCTCGATCACCCCCGTAATAGCAAAACGTGCATGCTCGCTCACGGAAGACATCCCCTGCCTTATGGTCTGGGTTATGAAGGATTGTCGGTATCTGGCTGATCGTTTGCCGCGCGCAAACGTCGCATGATCTCTCCCCACAGCTCGTCTTTTCCTTGACCGGTCTCGGAGGAGAACACAATGATGGAATCATCTCCGCGCAAGTTCAAATCCTGGCGAATCACCTTGAGATGCTGCATCCAGCGTCCACGGGCGATCTTGTCTCCTTTTGTCGCGACGACGACGGTGGGAATGCCGATCTGCTTGCACCATTCGTACATGGCGACGTCATCCTTGCTCGGTGCATGGCGGATATCCACCAATTGGATGACGAAACGAAGCTGTTCGCGGTTTTTCAGGTAGCCTTCGATCATTTTTCCCCATTGTTCCTTGATCGTCTTGGCTACCTTTGCGTATCCATATCCTGGAAAATCAACGAAATAAAGCATCTGATTGACGCGGAAATAGTTCAGCGTCTGGGTTTTGCCTGGCCGCGAACTGATGCGAGCCAACCCCTTGCGATTCATCATTTTATTCAATAATGACGATTTCCCTACATTGGAACGGCCCACCAGGGCAACCTCGGGCAGACCGTCTTCCGGGTATTGCTTCGGACCTACAGCACTGATGACAAACTCCGATGAGGTTACCTTCATGATTTACCACCTTCTGGCTGTCTGGTCAAAGCGTAGCGAAGCACTTCATCCAGATGCTCTACTGGATAGAAGGTCAGCTCATTGCGGACACTTTCCGGAATATCATCAATGTCTTTTTCGTTATCCTTCGGCATGACGATCGTTGTCAGACCCGCACGATGGGCAGACATGGATTTTTCCTTCAGACCGCCAATCGGCAGTACACGACCGCGCAAGGTGATCTCCCCAGTCATCCCGACTTCTTTTTTCACTGGGATTTGCGTCAAGGCAGACACCAAGGCTGTAGCCATTGTAATCCCAGCGGATGGGCCGTCTTTGGGAATCGCACCCTCCGGAACATGGATATGAATGTCGTTCTTCTCGTGGAAATCGGGATCGATGCCCCACTCAGCGGAACGGGAACGGATGTAGCTGAACGCAGCCTGTGCCGATTCTTTCATCACGTCGCCGAGTTGTCCGGTCAGAGTGAGCTTGCCTTTGCCGGGAAGAATGCTTACCTCGACATTCAGGGTATCTCCCCCTGCCTGTGTCCAAGCCAATCCGGTCACGGAACCGATCTGATCCTTTTTCTCCGCCAAGCCATAGCGATAGCGCGGTTTACCCAAGAGCGTCTCCAAGGTCTTTGCGGTGACCACAACGCGCTTCTTCTCGCCGCTTACGATCAGTTTGGCCGCCTTGCGACAGATGTTGGCCGCTTCCCGATTGAGATTGCGCACCCCGGCTTCACGCGTGTACTGGCGAACCAGCTTAAGCATGGCGTCTTCGTTAACCTGCAGCTTATCCTTGCCCATACCATGATCCTCCATTTGTTTGGGGAGCAGATAGCCGCGCAGGATGTTCAGCTTCTCCAATTCGGTATAGCCTGCGATCGAGATGACTTCCATCCGGTCCAACAACGGGCGCGGGATGGTGTGCAGGCTGTTTGCCGTCGTAATAAACATGACATTGGTCAGGTCATATGTTTCTTCAATATAGTGATCGGAAAACTTGTCGTTCTGATTCGGGTCCAACACTTCCAGCAAAGCGGAGGCCGGGTCACCGCGAAAATCAGAAGCAAGCTTGTCAATTTCGTCGAGCAGGAAAACCGGATTGACTGTGCCAGCCTGCTTCATTCCCTGGATGATCCGTCCGGGCAATGCACCGACGTAAGTACGGCGATGACCGCGGATCTCCGCTTCATCGCGAACGCCGCCGAGCGAGATGCGGACGAATTCCCGTCCCAGGGCACGAGCAATGGAGCGAGCCAGGGAGGTTTTCCCTACCCCTGGAGGACCTACCAGACAAAGAATGGGTCCGCGCATGGAGTTTACCAGCTTTTGTACAGCCAGGTATTCCAGCACGCGTTCTTTTGGCTTTTCCAATCCATAGTGATCTTCATCCAGTACCTTTTCCGCATGGGCGATGTCCAGATTGTCTTCGGTCGTTTTGGTCCACGGCAAAGCCAGCAAGGTGTCGATATAGGTGCGAATCACCGAGCCTTCTGCAGAGGTGGACGGCATTTTTTCCAGACGATCCAGCTCTTTTTCGATCTTCGTTTTGATCCGTTCTGGCGCGTCGGATTTTTCAAGCTGTGCGCGCAGTTCGTCTACTTCGCCCTGGCGTCCGTCACGATCTCCCAGTTCTTTCTGGATCGCTTTCATCTGTTCGCGCAGGTAGTATTCCTTTTGTGTGCGCTCCATCTGTTTTTTCACGCGGTTGCCGATCTTGCGCTCCAGCTCCAATACCTCGCGCTCGTTGTTGAGAATCGTCAACAGGATCTCCAGGCGCTCCTGAATGTTAACCGTCTCCAGGATCTCCTGCTTATCCTTCATTTTCAGCGGAAGATGGGAGGCAATCACATCAGCCAGCCTGCCTGGCTCCTCGATGTCAGAGACGGAGGTCAAGGTCTCGGGGGTCACTTTTTTGGACAGCTTGATATACTGCTCGAAGTGGTTGAGGACGGATCGCATCAGGGCTTCGACTTCATTCTCTTCTGCGTTTTCTTCCTCCAGATATGTAACGGAGACAATGAAGTAGTCGTCCGTCTGCAGGTACTCCTCGATTTTGGCGCGTTGCAAACCTTCCACCAGGACACGAATCGTGCCGTTGGGCAGTTTCAGCATCTGCTTGACGCGAGCCACGGTACCAATCTTGTAGATTTGCTCCGCACTCGGTTCTTCTATGTGGACCTCTTCCTGCGTTGCCAACAGGATTTTGTTGTCATCCACCATCGCTTGCTCCAATGCGCGAATGGACTTTTCCCGCCCAACATCGAGATGGAGTACC
>DASQMM010000592.1:0-18144 GCA_035645495.1 Brevibacillus sp.
GATGCTTCCCACTTGTACTGCCATCCAGTTTGCACTCCTTTTATTATTTCCAAAAAATGGTGAGGGCTTTTTTCTAGTAGCCTCATTACCTTAGTATAACAGAGAAAATGAAATACTGAAAAGCCTATTTGTCAATCCGTACATCCTAGAATGAGGATTCCCGCTCCATTTTATGACGTTGCTCTCGCTTTTGCCCACAAATTGGCAAGACAAATACAAGCCAGCATTGTCAATGAACCGGACAAATCCAGCAGCACATCCTGGACGACCCCCACACGATCCGGGGTAAATGTCTGATGCCATTCATCCAGGACGGCAACCAGCAGGCTGAGAAAGGCGCTCCACGGGAGGGCTGTGGAGAAAGCAAGGCGATAACGCAAGACGCGATACCAGCAATAGGCCAAAAAGGCGAATGTGGCAAAATGAACGCCTTTTCGCAGAAAAAATTCGATAAAGCCCGCTGTTCCCTTCTCTTCGATGCTGATTTCACGCCCGCTGTACTGCAACGTTACATCTTGCAAGCGTTCTTCCCAATTGCGTTCATCCACTACCTTGGAGATCGTCCCGCGCATGTCCTGATCGGCATAAGGCTGAGAGGAAGAGATGAACAAACCTATCAGGACAGCCGCCAGCAGCAGACTGTGCAGAAGAAACCCGAATCTGCGCATCTTGTACCCCCCATCTGTTTCCCAATGTACCCACGGTGTCTCAAAGCATTATGCCTGAAATTTTTCCGGATGGGAAGCGGAGGCAAGCGGCAGAAAGTCTTCTTCGGACAGTTCTCCATTTACTCGGGTGCGGGGATGAGTGATCCCCTGCTCCTGAAAAGCTTCTTTTCGCGCTTTTTTCAGTCGTCGGATCGCTTCCTTCTTATCCTGGCGGCGAATGCGGCCGTTCTCCCAAGCACCTTGCAGGAGGCGAATGAGGTCAGGCAGCGTCCACTCTGACACGACGGCCTGCTTCCGCTCGGCTGCGAACTGCATGCCCGGCACCAGTACGAGAACGCCAAGCACCGCTACTGCCGCACCGAACAGCAGACTGCTGGTGAAGGAGGAAATGAAGCCTCCGTCTGTAACCCAGCCCCCGGCCAAAGGCAGAGAAGCGAGTATGATCCCGGCAAACACAGCCGCTTGGCTCAAGACCACACGGGATGTCCCCGTCTGCAGCTCCTCCCAGATCTCTGCAGATCGGGTGCGATCTGTGATTAGTTGATCCAGGTGAACCAGCGCCTGCTGCAGCATGATCGCCGCCGCTGCCGCCAATCCGTAGAAGCCCAGGATGTTCATGGGACTGTCCATGATCAGCAAGCCGAGGATGACACCGCCTGACAAAAGCGGCAGCAAGGCCAGGGCAACCCATCCATCCCTTGTTCTGCGCTTCAGCAACAGGCTTGCCAGCAGGACGCAGACAGCCAGAGAACCGATGGCAAGGATTCGTCCCTCGGTATCCTTTTTGCCAGCCATTTCCTTGTCCAGCTTCTCCACCTCATCGGCATTGAGAATGGTATACCCCTCGGGGATCGTCATGTCCTTTTTCAAACGGTATGGCAAAGCATACGACATGGTCTCAATACGCATGGGACTGGAGACGGCGCTGCTGATTTTGAATACGTACAAACCATCCTCCCGCGAGTAAACAGGCGGTGGCTGTCCGTACGACCAATCTGCCAGATCAGCCAATCGAACTGCGCCCTCCGGAGTCCGAATCAATACATTCTTCACTTGATCCGGATGATCCATCCACTGGTCAGGAAAACGCGCTTGGATCAGTACCTCTTTTCCATTCCACTGGGCATTCCCGATTCTTTGCTCCCCCAGGTAACTCTCCACCTGCCGCCTGATTTCGGCCTCCGTCACACGGTAACGGGTCAGCATCTCGGCTTTCGGGTAGAGATCGAGGTAGATGCCCGTCGTTTTTTCCCCGATTCGTTCGTCCGTTATGATCTCTCGTCCTTTGTCATCTCGCGTTGTCACGCGCTTCATCTGGCCGAGAATGGCATTGGCGATCGTTTCTCCAATCTGGATGGAGGGTCCTTTTACTGTAAATTCCAGACGAGATCGCACTCGATCGTTTACGATAAAGGAAAACGGATCAGTCCCGGGAATATCCCGCAATTGCCGATCCAGCTCCTTTTCCAGTTCAGTGATGGACCGGTTCCAGTCCGTATGGTCCTGCAGCTTGAGGGTGAAGTCGAGCCGATCCCGGGAAGCCAGCGTAAGCACGTCACGCACCTCGGCAACCGCGCGCAGGCGTTCCTCCGCGATCTGGGCTGCACGAATCGCCTCGTCGACCGTACTTCCCTGCACCATCTCCAGGGTCAGCTTCTTCTCATCTGTCATCGTCTTCGTATAAGGATCGACCAGTACAAAGGTATGGAAAAGGACGCTGACGAGCAAAGAGACGACCAATGTGATTCCGTACGGCAAATACCCTTTCTTAACCAAGGTCTCCCAAGCGCGAAGAATAGGATTGGTTCCTTTTTTCGATGCGGGCTGCTCCGCTGGGAATAGGCTCTGCTCCCGGTTGCGATCCGTCTTCCAGGCTCCAGCCAGTACCGGAACGATAAACCCGAATACGATCAGCAAGGAGACTGTCCCCAGAATCAAAATCGGCCATGCATCCACCAGAACGGTCCGGTCCTTCGCCTCGATGAAATCCGTCAGTATGACGCCAAACCAGCACGCTGTCAGGATGACTATGGTTAACAGCATCGTTTTTTGCAGGTGCCAGGCTGCTTGCAGACCGTTGACAGGCGTCCATTGCCGCAATTGATTCAGCCTGGAAAAGAGGGCGGAGCCTGCTCCAATGGACAGTAAGCCGAAAAGACACACTGGACCAAGCGTAGATAAGCTAAGCGGCAAGCCGACCAGCCACATCCCCCCGAGCAATGTGCCTGTCGCGAGAATGCTCGAACCAAACAAGAGGATCGCTGCCATTTTGCTTTTTTGCATCCACCCCAGCGTGACCGCCACGATTGCCGCAGCCAGGATTACCAGCCACGCCATCTGCCAGATCGCATCGACCAGCGGTTTCGCGTGGTCTTCCACCAGATCGATTTGGTAAAGACCTGCCCCTGCTTCATTCAACTCCCCTATTGCCTGCAGCATCTGGGTGCGTACAGCTGGAGCCTGCGCGGAATCAGCGGCATACAGCGTGATCCCCAATGCCGGTTCGCCACGATAGACGGCTACTTGATCTCCCTTGCTGCCGCGCAGATCCCGAATCTCCGCCAGCGTCTTCAAGGAGACGTATCCCTTCTGCGTGGCAATCATCTGTTTGCCCAAACCAAATGGCCCGTCTGTCTGGCTGTACCACTGGACAGTCGTCCGCTCCGACCCTCTGCCGATGGAACCGACCTGATCCGCAGCCACTTCGCCGGACAATTGGTTCAGCACATCCGCAGGGGTCAGGCCATATACTTGCAGTATGGATGGACGAAGCAAAATGTCAACCTGCTGACGGGCCACCTGATCATCCAGTTCGACGCGAGCCACTCCCGGCAGATTGATCAGCTTGGCGTAGACGGTATACTCTGCTACGTCAGCCAGCGTTTGCACATCCGCGCCTCGCAGGAGGAGATGCCCGATGCGGTTGTCCGCCAGGTTTTCCTGACTGATGCTCCACTCCCGTACAGGCAGTGTCTTGGTTGCTTCACTCAGCTTCTTTTCCAAGCGTTCCCGATAGTCCGTCCCAAGCCTTTCCGTTGCTTCTACGACCACCACAGCCATTCCCTGACGCGACTCTGAACGGATCTTGTCGGCCTGCCCCAGAGAACGGACCGCAGCCTCGACAGGCAAGGTAACTGTCTGATCTACCTGCAGCGAATTCAGTCCGGGAGCATCAAGCCGAATCTCATACTCCGGTACAGCCAGATCGGCAAAACTCCGGATGTCGATGCGAAGGAGAGCGCCAATGGTCAGCAACAGGCAAATGACAGCCAACAAGCGGGCAATCGCCAGGTATGTAGAGGAAAATGTCCGATTATTCATCTTCCACCCTCACCACCTCGCCGTCCACTACATAGGAAAGCCCTGATGCCAAAATGGTATCTCCTTGTTCCAAGCCCTCCAAAATTTCATAGTGGGCGCCATGGATCGCACCGACCTTGACAGGCGTCTTTTTGACCACCTGCTCGTTGATTTTCATCACGTAGTATCCTTCATCCGAAACGCCTACGCTATTGACGGGAACCAGCAGAAAATGGTCGGCCTGCAGCGGATATGCGCAGGTCACGGTCATACCGCCCCTCCAATTCACATCGCTGCCCGCAATCGTCACCTCGACTGGGTACGTTCCGGTTTTTTCATCGATAACAGGCGAGACAAATGTAACCGTTCCCTGCGCTTGTGTACCGTCAGAGGATTTGACAGTCACCGCCGCCCCTTGTTGCCAGCTTGCGATCTGCTCGCTTTCTACCTGCAAATCGACCAGCCACTGGGAAGTATCCACCAAACGGATCACCTCGCTGCCGGGACCTGTCTGTTCGGATTCGGCCTGCGATATCGCAGCCACTACTCCGGTAAATGGCGCCTTCATGACAGCCTCAGAAGCTTCTTGCCTGGCTCGATTCAACTGGACATTGGCCTGTTGGAGACTCGCATTGGCTGCCTCCACATCGAGCTGGTCTGCGCCCTGCAGCAGTTCATTATAGGCGACCTGTGCCTCCTGCAAGCTCAGATTGGCCTGTTTTTCCGCCAATGCGACCCGATCCAGCTCATCCTTGGAAATCGCGCCGTTGTCATAGAGCAGCTTGGCCTGGCGATGATCCTCTCCAGCTTTCGCCGCTACCTGCTTCGCCTTTTCCACTTTCAGCTTCTGAGTCTCTACCTCATGGCTTTTCGGTCCTTGCATCGCCTGATTGCGTCGAACATTGGCACTGGCTACCTGACCCATGGCTGCACTTACTTCCTGCTGCCAAACGCCTCCGTCCAGGGTAGCCAAGGTTTGTCCCTCCTTGACCAGACTCCCTTTTTGCACCTGAATGCTCGCTATTCTGCCTGAGGTGCCAAAGGATAAGGACAGCTCCTTCCGGGGCTTCAATACGCCAGAGACCTCCAGCATGACGCCGTTTGCGTTCGGCATGACCTGGTACGCATTCACGGTTTTTACTTTCATAACATACTCTTCTTCCACTCGCTTGAGCTGCTCAATCTCTCTCTCTAGCTTCTGGCAGCCCATCAGGAACAGGGCCGCTAGCGACAGACTGATCCATTTTTTCACCTTCTCAACCCCCGTGCCATCTTCATGGCTCCCTTCCCGTTACCTGGTAATGTTCCTATATGAAAAAAATAAATGACAAAATATATTTTACAGAATCTTTATAGAGTTGTATCATTTTTCTGTCATTTTTTATTTTTTTTTATAGGTCGAAATCTGTCACTCTTTTGTAACTCATGCAGGCTATAATCAAGGCAGTAGGGAAATAAGAGTGTAGTTGCTGTTAAGCAGGATGTCAGCGCTTACACGATTCACATGCATTATCATCTTTTTTAGGTGGGAGTGATCGTCATGGCAAAATTGTATACTTCGTACTCGGACATCGTGGCCGATATTCATGATGGCGCCACGCTGCTCGTGGGCGGTTTTGGTCTGGTAGGGATTCCCGAGAATCTGATTATCGCCTTGCGCGACAAAGGCGTGAAAAATCTGACTGTTGTCTCCAACAACTGTGGCGTCGACGATTGGGGACTTGGCCTCTTGCTGCGGGAAAAGCAAATCAAGAAAATGGTTTCCTCCTACGTCGGTGAAAACAAGGAGTTTGAGCGGCAATTCCTCTCCGGCGAACTGGAAGTGGAACTGACCCCGCAAGGTACCCTCGCAGAACGTATACGTGCAGGCGGTGCTGGCATTCCTGCCTTTTATACCCCTGCAGGTGTAGGGACTCCGGTAGCGGAAGGCAGAGAAACGCGCACATTCAACGGCAAGGAGTATCTGCTCGAACATGGCATTACAGGTGATTTTGCTTTGATCAAGGCTTGGAAAGCGGATAAGATGGGGAACCTCGTCTTCCGCAAAACAGCACGCAACTTCAACCCGATGATGGCTGCCGCTGGCAAAATCACCATCGTGGAAGTGGAAGAGATCGTCGAGACGGGCGAGCTGGATCCCGATCAGATCCACACGCCAAGCGTCTATGTGCAGCGCCTGATTCAGGCACCGTCGTTTGAAAAACGGATCGAGCGTCGCACAGTCCGCTCCTAAGCTAGAATCCAGGCAAATCACTCAAGGGAGGAAATAAAGATGTCGCTGACTCGTGAACAAATCGCCATGCGTGCCGCCCAGGAGGTGGAGGATGGCTTCTATGTAAACTTAGGGATCGGAATGCCAACTCTGGTCGCCAACTACATCCCGGAAGGAAAAACCGTGGTGCTTCAATCCGAGAATGGACTGCTGGGAATCGGTCCATATCCGACAGAAGATGAAATTGACCCGGATCTGATCAACGCCGGCAAGGAAACGGTGACGGCGATTCCAGGCGCTGCTTACTTCTCCAGCGCAGAGTCGTTCGCCATGATCCGCGGCGGACACATCGACCTGGCCATCCTGGGTGCGATGGAAGTATCGGAAAAAGGGGATCTCGCCAACTGGATGATTCCCGGGAAAATGATCAAGGGCATGGGCGGCGCCATGGATCTGGTCCACGGGGCGAAGAAAATCGTCGTCATCATGGACCATGTCAACAAACATGGCGAAACCAAAATCCTCAACGAATGCGCTCTTCCCTTGACCGGAAAAGGCGTTGTGAACCGGATTATTACGGACCGCGCCGTCATGGATGTCACCCCGGAAGGCCTCGTCCTGCTGGAAGTGGCGGAAGGCTATACGGCTGAGGATATCCAGGCCTGCACACAACCCAAGCTGATCGTTTCTCCTGCTCTGAAAACCATTGGATTGTAATGCTGCCATACAAAAAAAGCTGACTTCATCCCTGCGGATGGGTCAGCTTTTCCTTTTTTTTGCACCGCTGCATCGCATGGTCTTCTTCATTCGTACTATAATACAGGATGTACATTCCCAGATTGCCCTAGATAAAGAAAGGAGAAGCAAGATGTCCGGAAAAGTCGGTTGTCTCATTATCCACGGATTTGCAGGAGATATCCACGACGTCCTCCCTCTCGCCCAACGTCTGCGTGAAGTCGGATACGAGGTGGAATGCCCGACACTCGAAGGGCATGGATCAAGCCGACGTCATTTGGCCAAAAGCAACCGTCAGGACTGGATTCGCTCTGCCGATGAGGCCTACAAGCGCCTCTCCATGCGAGCTGACACCATCGTGGTGATCGGCTTTTCAATGGGGGGATTGCTTTCTTTTCACATCGCTACTACCTATCCCGTAAAATTGTTGATTACCTTAAACACACCTTACAAATACTGGGATGTCAAACAAGCGATGCGCTATTTGCGTACCGATTTCCAAACCCATTGGCGCCGCTATCTGCACGGCATTGGAAGAATTCCGGTCCGCAGCATGTTCCAGTTCCGTCTCCTGCTCTCCGAGACCAAGTCCTTGCTGCCACAGGTTTCTGTTCCGTACGTTGTTTTTCAGGCGAAGCAAGACGATACCGTGCACGCCGTCAGCGCGAGACTGCTCGCCGAGCGGGTAGGGACGAAGACGACCCAAATTAACTGGTTCGAGCATTCCAATCACATGCTTTTGCACGGCCCTGAAAGAGAAGAAGCCATCGAGGAGGTCATCGCTACCATCAGGAAGCATTGTCCATCCTGACGACAGGTATGCGGCTCTCCCGGATTCTCAGCCATATCATCGCAAGCAACAGCATGACGAGAGCAACTCCCAGATAAAGCAACCCCAAGCCAAAGCTTTCATCCAGCCAAAAGGCAAGCAGCGGACCAATCGCCGCCCCCACATCCGTGACAACCGAGTAGTGAGTCATCATGGCGGTGCTGTTTGCCTGCCTGGCAGCTACGTCGGCTGCCCACGTATCGGTCAGCGTCGTCAGCACGGTCGCCGTCCATTGGATGCCGAGCAAAACAACCATTAACCAGCCAAAGGATACAGGCGCGTAAATGATGCCAAACAGGATCGCGGCGATCAGCATCGTCGCGACCAGCATCCGCTTTCTCCCATAGGTGTCAGAGAGACGTCCGAACCAGGGAGCTGCCCACGGCTCCCAGCCCCAACGCACTCCTTGTAAGATGCTGGCCATCACCGCTGCACCGACCACGATTCCCCCTATCGTCGTCAGGGGCTGGCGCAGTTCGATCAACCTGCTGAGCGTCGAGGCAAACACGCCTTGATACACCATCGCGATCAAAAGACCTGTCAATAGCGTAACGATAACCCCTTCTTTGCTCCACAACGAAGTTTTCGCCTCCATACGTCCGAGGAGTTCCCTTCCCTCCGCTCGGGACTGCGGTCGTATGTAGGCGAAGATCAGAATCAGCGCGGGCAGGACCAGGCCTGCAAACAAAAGGGACGTATATTGAAGTCCAATCACCGTAACCAGCAACGCTCCCGCCACCATCCCCCCAAGGCTTCCCAGTCGGTACAAACCGTTGTACAGACCCATCAGCTGGCCCCGATTCTGCTCCTGCGAGACCGCGATGATCAGCGAATAGGCACCCAGCCGCAAAAACGTCCAGGAAATCCCCCACAGGCAGCGCATGACCAGCCAAATCCAAAACCCATGCAGGGCGTAGCCTGCTGTCGTCACCAAAGCAAGCGCGACCGCGATCACCAGTCCGGTGCGCACACCTGAACGCTCGTACCATTTCCCGATCAGCGGCCCCAGCGGAATGCGCACCAGCCGATTTGCCGAAAGCAGAATTCCCACTTCAAACAAGGAGGTCAGCCCTGCTTCCTGCCAATAGAGCGGCAAGACGATATACAGCATGGAATCTCCCAACAGGCAAAGAGCTGTCACCAGCGCTACTGCCACAACCTGTTTCTTTTCGTCATATTTTGGCATGTCCAGGTTCTTCTCCTTTGCTTCGCCCGTATTCATGGTTTACAGTACAAAGAAGCAGGCATCAATTCCAATACATCTTCCTGTCTTACTCATAAATAAAATTTATGAATGGAGAGAAATTATGAATCTTCACGCTCTGCGTATCTTCGTACAAGTCGCATCCGCCGGAAGCGTCACTCAAGCCGCTCAAGCCTTGGCGATCAGTCAACCAGCCGTGACCGCCAAAATCCGAAAGCTGGAGCAGGAATTGGGCCTCACCTTGGTCTCTGCTCAGGGACGAGGCATTACACTGACACATGAGGGGCGGTTTCTCTATGAAAAGGCTCGCCGCATTTTCGATTGGGAAAAGGAACTGGAAGCGCAAGTAGCACAAGTCAAAAAAGGATCGATCGGAAAATTGCGAATCGCCTCCACCTTCCTGCCTGCTCACTATCTGCTACCATCCTGGCTAGCCGCATACAAAACCCGTTATGAGCATGTGGAGGTCGAGATGCGCTCCGGCAACTCCCAGCAATCTATCGAACGGCTGTTGCGCTGTCAAGCTGACCTGGCCATTATCACCAACGAAACCTGGGATGATCGCCCGATTCGGCTCCAACACATCACAGACGTCTTTTTTTGGTTTATCGTCCCCCCTGCCCATCCCTTCGCCGGACGTGAGGTAACGTTGGGAGAGCTGGTTCAGGAGCCTTTTTTGCTGAGAGAAAAGGGCAGCTCGACCCGGGAGCGGCTTTTCGCCCTCTGCCGGGAGCATGGCGTACAACCGCCCAAGGTAGGGCTTCAATACCACGGGCTGGTCGAGTCGATCCAATCCGTACGAGCAGGCTATGGCACGATGCTCGCCCCCGAGCCGGCTGTCAAAGAGCTGGTAGCACGCGGTGAAGTGGGACGGGTCTATCTCCCGCAGATTGAGATCAAGCGGCCCGTCTACCTGTGCCAGCGTGACGATGGCGACAATCCACTCCCAGCCGTTACCCGTTTTCTGGAAATGTTGGAGGAATGGATGGATTGAAAAAAGGATGCCCCGTACCCGCAACAGCGCGGACAGGCATCCTTTTTCATCTTCTTGCCGATTTACCTATGGTTATGGAAACACAATCGTTTTGTTCCCGTAGACGAGCACGCGGTCTTCCAGATGCCAGCCGACAGCGCGGGCCAGTACGGTGCGCTCTACCTGGCGTCCAAGCTGTTTGAGTGTCTCCACATCCTCCTGGTGAGAAACGCGCTGTACATCCTGCTCGATGATCGGCCCTGCATCCAGCTCTTCCGTGACGTAGTGGGCTGTCGCCCCGATCAGCTTCACACCGCGGCGATACGCCTGTTCATACGGCTTCGCACCCACGAACGCTGGCAGGAACGAGTGATGGATGTTGATGATGCGCATCGCATAGTCGTCCAGGAAGCGCGGCGACAGAATCTGCATGTAGCGCGCCAGAATGATCAGGTCCACACCCTGCGCGGCTGCCAGTTGTTCCTCTTCGGCCTGCGCCTTGTTTTCTTTGGTCACCGGAATATGGCGGTACGGGATTCCGAACGACTCTACCGTCTCCTTCATATCGGGGTGATTGCTGACTACGACGGAGATGTCTGCGTGCAGTTCACCGGATTTCCAGCGCCACAGCAGCTCCAGGAGACAGTGATCTTCCTTGGAGACGAAGATCGCGACCTTTTTGCGTTTCTTCGCTTCGACCAGGGACCATTCCATCCCGTAGTTCTCCGCAACCGGCCAGAACGCATCCTTCAGCGATTCCAGACGATCGGCCAGATTGACCAGATCAAACTCAATGCGCATGAAAAAACGGCCTGTCTCCGGGTCTGTTGTATATTGGTCCGACTGGACGATGTTGGCACCTTGGGCAAATAAAAAATTGGATACCGCCGCTACGATCCCCGCTCTGTCTTCGCAGGAAATCAACATCCGCGCACGGTCCTTGTTTTTTTGTTTGTACGCTAACCATTCTCTCTCTGACAAACGATGCATGATTTCTTCTCCTCCATGATTCTTAGGCAAAAGTTGTCTGCAATTATATCATGTCCTATTGATCTTTCCATACCCAAACCTTTTGAAGAACGATAAATGATTGTTGATTGATCAAATATTTACTCTCTATTTCCGATCCCGTTCATCAAAATGTCCACCGTGTAGGCGATCTGCTCCTCGTCGCTGTACTCGGCAAATTCATCCGGGTCCAGCACTTGCCTGAACATGACCAGGCCGATCATCGAATGCAAAACTGCGCGAAAAACGGCTTGCGAAGGCAAACGCCGCAGCTCGCCCGCGTCCATTTTGGCTTCGATCAGCTTGTAAACCATCTCCTTGGCATCTTTGAAGACAGTCGCAATCAACGCCTCCCGGATCTCATCGTGAAAAAAGGCTTCCTGCAGCAGGATACGAATCGTCTTTTCGTTTTGCATGACCAGATTCAGGCGATTCCGGAAAAGCTCTGTCGTCACTTCTTTGAATGGCTTTTCAGCCTGCTCTTTGAAAATTTCACGGATGTCCTTCAAAATAAACGGCGCAGCGAACTTCACCAATACAGGAGCTACTACGGCAAGTAGAATGTCCTTTTTCGACTTGTAGTGGCGAAAGATCGTCCCTTCCGCTACCCCTGCTTCCTTGGCGATCTCAGCGGTCGAGCTCGCGTGAAATCCCTTCTCCGCAAACAGCTTGATGGATGCGCGCAGAATGCTTTTCTGCTTCTCGGTCATCTCGCTTTCGTCCTTGAGTTCCTCCACATATTGCAACAGGCCCTCTTCAAAGGATGGCTTGTTCATCTTCTTTTACGCTCCTTATTCGATCTTCTTGCGGAAACGCAGCATCGCTACGATCAGGATGAACAGACAAAAAATCCCCATCCCCAACGTATCCTTCCAAAGCGAAGCCAGATCGATGCCTTTTAAAAAGATTCCCCGCAAAATCGCTAAAAAGTAGGTTAACGGGACAAAGCCTCCCAACCATTGTATCACGTACGGCATCGAATCGCGCGGGAACATAAAGCCGGACAGCAGAACGCTGGGAAGAATAAAGGCAAATGCGATCTGCATGGCTTGAAGCTGGGTCTTCGCTACGGTAGAGATGAAAATGCCCAATATCAGCGTAGTCATCAGGAAGAGGATCGACAGGCTGACCAAAAGCGGGACGCTTCCTTTGACAGGCACCCCAAACCAATACGTGCCGACCAGCAGGACGAGGCAGAAGGAAAACAGCCCTACACCTACATACGGCGTAATCTTGCCCAGCATCAGCTCAAGTGGACGAATCGGAGTGACGATCAACTGCTCCATAGTTCCCCTCTCCTTTTCCCGTACGAGCGAAAAGGCGGTCAGAATCATGGTTACATTTTGCATGATCAAGCCGATCAAGCCGGGAATGTTGAACACAATGCTCTCCATGTTGGGGTTAAACAACACGCGGGTGTTCAGCTCCATCGGCGGCTTGATCTCTCCCATCCCCTGTTTTTGCAGGAGCTTCTCCTGCAGGGTGATCGAACGGTTTTGCACAATCAGCTGTGCATTGGATAAAGCAGTTCGCGCAATATTGGGATCGGAGCCGTCAATCAGCAGCTGTATGGCAGCCGTTTCGTTGCGGTCTCTTTTGCGAGTGTAGTCAGGCGGGATCACCAGCGCGACATTGGCGCTGCCGTCATCCAGCATTGCTTCGATCGCCTTGTAGCCGCTCTCCTGGGCAATGACCTCGAAGACACGGGTATTGACGAATTGGTCGATCAACTCCCGGCTTTCGGCGGAGGGACTTTGATTCCATACCACCATTTTGATGTCGTTGACGTCTGTATTGACGGCATAGCCGAATAAAAACAGCATCATCAGGGGCATGACCAGCGCAATCGCCAGGCTGGGACGGTCCCGCTTGATCTGAATCACTTCTTTTTTGACCACGGACCAGTAGCGCTCCCAGACAAAACGCTTCATCGTACTCCTCCCTCCCCAGCGCCAGCCATGGCAAGCCGTTCTTCCTCCCGTTTTACCAGCTCGATGAACACATCCTCCAGGTTCCCGACCCTCATTCCGGCGATGAGCTCCTGCGGCGTGCCCTGTGCCAGCAGATTGCCGAAAAAAATAAAGCCGATCCAATCGCAGGTCTGCGCCTCGTCCATGTAATGCGTCGTGACGAGAACGGTAATCCCCTGCTTCGCCAACTCATGAATCACGTCCCAGAAAATCCTTCTGGAGACCGGGTCTACTCCTGCTGTCGGCTCATCGAGAATCAGCAGCTCCGGATTGTGCAGCAGCGCACAGGAGAGAGCCAGACGCTGCTTCCAGCCGCCTGACAAGGAGCCGGCAAGCTGCTTTTCTCTGCCCTTCAGACCTGCCATCTCAATCAACTCGGCTTTGCGCTGTTTTCGTTGCGAGGAGGTAAGCTGATAGACGCCCGCGTAAAAGTCCAGGTTTTCTTCTACCGTCAGATCTTCGTAAAGACTGAACTTCTGCGACATATAGCCAATCCTCTGCTTGATCTCCTCGCTTTGCGTCATCACGTCAAATCCAAGCACGGTACCGGAACCCGAAGTCGGCGTCAACAGACCGCACAGCATCCGGATCGTAGTCGACTTGCCTGAGCCATTGGGCCCCAAAAACCCGTAGATCGAGCCTTTTGGCACGGAGAGGGTCAAGCTGTTGACCGCGACTCGCTGCCCGAAACGTTTGGTCAGTTGCTCACATTGAATGGCGACTGTCATTCTTCTCCCCCCTCAGCAGGCAGGAGCACGTCGGCCGGCATGCCCGCCTTGAGTTTATCCAGTCCTTCCGTAATGGTAATCGTAACGGCAAAGACCAGCTTCGTCCGTTCATCGGGAGTCTGCACATTTTTTGGCGTAAATTCAGCCTTTTCCGCTATATGGGTGATGGTCCCGACAAACGTCTCGCCCGGATAGGCATCCACTTGGATTCCAACCTGCTGCCCCTTGCTCACGCGGTTCAACCTGGCCTCCGGGATGTACACCTTCAATTTGAGCTTATCTGCTTTCATCATGGCAAACAGATTGGCTCCCACTTTCGCCACTTCCCCTTCATTAGCGGAAGATCGCAGCATGATGCCGTCGGCTGGCGCTGTGATTTTCGTCTTTTCCAGCTGTAATTCTGCTTGATCCAGCTTGGCCTGCGCCTGCTGCTGAGCAGCCAGCAGCGCCCGAATGGCAAAGTCTGTGCTTCCCTCCTGCAACAGGTCCAAATCTGCGACAGCTCCTGCCTCTACCGCTGACGCAGTCTCGGTCTGCGCGGCAGCAGCAGCGGCTTCTCCCTTGGCTGATTCGAACTGCGCTTCGGCGGAGGCTGCCTGGGCGGCCAGCTGAGCCACTTGTGTGCGCGCTTGGCTGACCGCTTCCTGTTGTGTCTCCAAATCCTTTTTGGAGATCGCCCCTTTTTCAAACAGAGCAGTTGCCTCCTGCAAACGGTTTTGCTGGAAGGCGAGGGTCTGTTCTGCCCCCTTCCACTGCGCCCTCACTTGTTCCAGTTGCTCCTGTGCCCGGGAAATCCCGGCATCAGCCTGTTTTTTTCTTGCCTTGGCTACCCGGAGATTGGCGTCGGCCTGTTGGACTGCCGCGATGCCCTTTTGGATCGAAGCGTCGCGAGACCCGGCCTTGGCTTCCTCCCATTTTGCCGTCGCTTGATCCAACAAAGCCTTCGCTTCAGCCGCCTGATGCTCGTATAGACGCGGATCGATCTGAGCCAGCAGTTGCCCTTTGGTCACATGCGTTCCTTCCTCTACCGCAACTTTGGTTACCAATCCGCCGACTTCAGCTACTATCGGCCACTCATCTGCTTCGATCGTTCCTGACAAGGCCGTTTCCTTCGACTGCAGCCAGGTACAGCCTGATAACGCCACAAGCAGAATGAAAATCAACAAGGAGAAAAGAAGACGTTTCATGATAGAACCACCTCATTACGCTATTTTTATAGTGAGTAATCACTCATTTTCGTTGTTAAAAGAAGACCAGCTGTGTGGACGCTGGTTCTAGAATCAATAATGAAGGTATTCTCGAAAGGGAAGCGAGTGATTACTCACTTTTATTATAGGTCTCCTTTTTCAACTTGTAAATCCTCATGTAGGGAAATTTCTGGCGGAGGTGTATCTCTCCCTCCGCCATTTCCGTGAAATATCCGGTCAGGTAATCCCTATGGAAAACCCGCCTGCCAGCAGATACAAATGGCTTTCGATCGATTGCTCGTCTTTGCCCGTGATTTGCTGAATCGCGCGTACGTACAGCCTCAACTGCTGCTCGTAGCGGCTGGTCATTTCCTTGATCGCCTGCTCTGTAGCTTCCGCTGCCAGCCAGTCGGTCTTGAAGTCGATGAGCAGCAGCCGTCCATCCGCTTCCTCGACCAGACAATCGATTACCCCCTGCACGATGACTTGCTCCCGGCTGTCCTCTCCCAGCTCCGGCTCTACCTCCTGTGCCGGAATCGCCAGGGTAAACGGCAATTCCCTGTGGACAATCGGCGCTTGCTTCATCCTCTGACCAAGAGGCGTATGGAAAAACTGGGCGATTTGCGACAAGTCCACGGCCTTTGCCTGCTCCTCCGTAAGAAATCGGTTGGCAGCCAGCGCCGCTATCTGTTCCTCCAGGTCCGCCTGATCCAGCGGTCGACGCAAATCCAAATGCTGCATGATCAGATGCGTCAACGTCCCCTTCTCCGCTCCGCTGAGGCGATTCGACTTTTGCTCCAACAGGAACTGGGGCTTTTCTGTGATCGTCGGGAGGTTGACCCCTTGGCTTCCTTGTGAGCGAGAGCGGCGTTTCAGCTCACTGACACTCCACTTGGCTGCTACCTTCGGGGCGATCGAATGCGGCTCCCGCCAGCCAAGCCTTTGCTCCACCAACTCTCTGGCCTTTGCATCAACCGGCCGATCCGCAATCGGCTTGCGTTCCGTCATCTGCTCCCAAATCGCCAGATCCTCGGCGGACGGCCCAGTCTGGGCACGCAGCATTTCTGCCTGGTAAAAATGAAAGGACCAGATCGAATCATCCTGGATTGTACGCACCTGTACGGCCTCACACACCCCTAGTGTCTGGGGATAGGTACGCAGCGGTCCAGCTTCGGGATGGCGCAGCAATGCCCGTCCAACCCAGTCTAGATAGCCTTTTGCACGGGCCAGGGCTTCATCGCTCAGGCGCTCCCCGTCATCCTGATTACCCCATTCTCTGATGCTCTTTGCCAGATTTTTGGCTGAGCCGAGCAAGACCAGCTTTTCTCGGGCACGCGTCAACGCCACGTACAAGACACGCATCTCCTCTGCCAGCAGATCGCGGCGCAATTGCTGACGGATTCCCAGAGCCGCCATGCTCGGATACCGCACTTGAGAAGCAACATCCACGGCCATTGGCCCAAAGCCGAGATCTTTGTGCAGCAGAAATTGGGCTTTCAGATCCATCGTATTGAACTGCTTGCCCATCCCGGCCACAAAGACGACCGGAAACTCCAGTCCTTTGCTTTTATGAATCGTCATGATCCGCACCACGTCTTCGTTCTCGCCGACCGTTCGCGCTTCGCCGAGATCATTGCCGGCTTCCTGCATGCGGTCCACAAAGCGCAGGAAACGGAAGAGTCCTCGATAGGAGCCAGCTTCGTACTGTCTCGCCCGGTCGTACAAGGCACGCAGATTGGCTTGCCGCTGCTGTCCATTCTCCAGCGCAGCCACGTAGTCGAGATAACCGGTATCCCGGTACAGGGCAGCGATCAGTTCCGACAACGAACCTCTGCGCGCCAATGTACGCCAACCGGCCAACCGCTTGAAAAATTCCTGCAGGTCCCGCTCCCATTTCCTCGCTGCAGGCTTTTCTTGTACGTATTGCAGGACTGCTTGATGGAAGGGGCCCGAAGGATACGAAATGCGAATCTGCGACAATTGCTCCTCTGTCAAACCGACGATCGCAGAACGCAGCACCCCCGCCAGAGGAATATCCTGCATGGGGTTGTCGATCACCCGCAGCAAAGAGAGCATGGTCTCTACCTCTGTCGTCGCAAAGTACCCGGAAGTCTGCTCCGCATGGACAGGGATGCCAGCAGCAACCAGCTCCTGCTGCATCGTCTCTCCCCAGCCGGATGTAGCACGCAGCAGAATGACAATATCCCGGTATTCCAACGGTCGAAGCCCGCCAGCCTTTTTATCGAACACAAGCAGCGGCTCTTCCCCTTCTCCCGGCTCCATCCAGCGGCGAATCCTTCCTGCGATCAGCCGAGCCTCTAATTGGGCGACGCTCGCTTCCTCCAAGGCTTCGACGTGATCCGGCTCTGCTGTGACTGTTTCCGCATCGTCTGCTTGTGGCACAACTTCTGATGTTACTTCTCCGCCTACATCCGCCCGATCAATCAGATGCATTTCTACCCGCAAACGATCCGGGTCCACTTCAGGATACGCCGCACGGTTGATCAACTCTGCGGATTGGTCGTAATCGATCTCACCTACACCCGGGGACATGATCTGCCGGAACAAATAGTTGACGGCGTCCACCACCTCACGCCGGCTGCGAAAGTTTGCCGCCAGATCGATTCTCCACCCTTCTGTTCCCTCAGCTTCAGGTGAGTCTCCTTCGTGAAGGGCTTCTTCCTTCCTGTAAGCGAGATACTTGTCCAGAAAAAGCTGCGGCTCCGCCAAGCGAAACCGGTAGATGCTCTGTTTCACATCCCCCACCATGAAGCGGTTGGCTACCCCGTTCGTCACCCAATCGCGCGACACCATCTGGAGGATCGTCTCTTGCACCAGATTGATGTCCTGATACTCGTCTACCAGCACCTCGGCAAATTGCTCCCGAAGCTGCAAGGCCACTGGCGAAGGCTGCAGATCCCCGCTTTCATTGCTTTCGGTCAGGATGCGCAGGGCCAAATGCTCCAAATCGCCGAAATCGACCAGGGAGCGCTCCCGCTTTGCCAGCTGAAACGCTTCCCCGAACGAGATCACCAGACGGGCGAGCGTTTGCATATGCGGTGCCAACTGCTTCAAGTCCGCCAGGTATTGCTCGACTGGCGTCGCAAAGTAATGTTCTTTCAGATCAGCCAATGCTTTTTTTGTACTGTTGCGCAGATGTTGCACCTGTTCCTTCAGGTCTGGATCGGTCCCTTTGACTGGCGGCAGTTTGGCAAAGACAACCGCTTGCACGGCCTGCTGTGTCCCTGCCCAGCCTTGACGGGTTGCCAGGCAGGCCCGCTGAATGGCGTCCGCCTCCGTCTCCAGCAACGGGAGGTAAGCGGCTGGGCC
>DASQMM010000593.1:0-8506 GCA_035645495.1 Brevibacillus sp.
ACCATTACCTGAACAACGCCAGATGCACCTTTAGCATGACGGCCAACATCGACATTACCCGGCTACTTCCCGAGCTGAAAAGCAACGGATATAAGCTGTATCCGGCGCTGATTCACATGCTGACGACGATCATGAACCGTCACACCGAGTTTAGGATGGGCTATGATACGGATGGCTACGTAGGTTATTGGGAAAGCATGTTTCCCAGCTACACCATTTTCCATGAAGACGATAAGACGTTCAGCAGCATCTGGACAGCACACCACGAAGATTTTCATGTCTTCCACGAGCGCTACCTTGCCGATCTCGCTGTGTTTGGAGAGATCAAGCAATTCACTCCCAAGTCCAATGAACCGCCATACACGTTTCCCATCTCGTGCGTACCGTGGGTGAGCTTCACTGGCTTCAACCTGAACATTTACAACGAAGGGACCTACCTTTCGCCTGTCTTTACGATCGGAAAATACTTCAGGCAGGCTGACAGCATCTTACTGCCGTTAGCGGTACAAATGCACCACGCCGTGTGCGACGGGTATCATGCCAGTCTGCTTGTGCAAGAGATGCAAGTCCTAGCTGACGCTGTCGCCACGTGGCTACCGTGCAGTAAATAAGCGAATAGAATGTAAAACAGCGACAGCCCGGACATGGCGATCCATGCACCGAGCTGTCGCTTCGTTTGTTTGCCTTTGCATACGGTTGATCTGACGCATTCGGAGCAGTTTGACCCTGCGGTGTCTGCTCCCTCGGAACATCTGGCTCTCCCTGCTACTCCTTGCCTTCGGGAGCTGCGTTGGCCAATTCCTGTTCGCGCAGCGTTCTGCGCAGGATTTTGCCTACTGCTGTCTTTGGCAGCGCATCCCGGAATTCCACGATGCGAGGCACCTTGTAGGCAGCCATGTTTTCACGGCAATAGGCGATCAGATCCTCTGTCGTCAGAGTCGCATCTGGCTTGAGAACCACGACAGCCTTCACGCTCTCACCCAGGTATGCGTCAGGAACACCAATGACCACCGCTTCCATGACAGCCGGATGCTGATACAGCACTTCTTCCACATCACGCGGATAGATATTGAAGCCGCCAGCGATGATCATGTCTTTTTTGCGATCGACGATGTAATAGTAATCCTCTTCGTCGCGGTAGGCAATGTCCCCGGTGTACAGCCATCCATCCCGGAGGACCTGTTCCGTCTCTGCCGGCATATTCCAATACCCGCTCATCACCTGCGGACCGCGAATCACCAGCTCTCCGGCTTCTCCTGGCGGCAGCTCCCGCATTCCGTCCTGCAAATCCACGATTTTTGCTTCTGTGTTCAAAATGGCCTTCCCTACAGAGCCCACCTTTTGTTTGTCGATCGGATTAAAATGCGTCACAGGCGAGGCTTCCGACAACCCGTAGCCCTCCATGATCGTAGCGCCTGTCTTCGCTGTAAATTCCTTGATAATTTCTACAGGCAGGGGCGCAGATCCGCTCAGACAGTAACGAATCGAGGAAAGTCCGAAGTCAGCGGCTTGAGGATGAGCATTCACCGCTACGTACATCGTCGGCACTCCTGGGAAGAGTGTCGGCTTGGTATCACGGATCGTCTCCAGCACCTCATCCCGATCAAAACGAGGGAGCAGGATCAGCTGGGAACCGTCCAGCACCCCCATGTTCATACACACGGTCATGCCATACACGTGAAAGAGAGGGATCACGGTCAGAATGCGGTCCTGGACTTCTTCGCTTTTATCTTTCGCGCCTTTGAGGATTTCTGAGATCTGGAAGGCATTGTAGACGAGATTTCTGTGGGTGAGCATCGCGCCCTTGGAGCGGCCAGTCGTCCCTCCGGTGTACTGCAGCACGGCAATGTCTTCCGCAGTCAACGGAACGCTCGGCAGCAATTCTCCTGATGCGAACAATGCTTCAAACAGGATGGTGTTTCCGCTGTACACGTCTCCTCTTGGCGGCAGCTCCACGATGATTTTTTTCAGATTGGCTGCCAGGGACACTTTCTCCACCGCAGGGAGCAAAGGGGCGAATACCACGATGGCTTTCGCACCAGAATCCCCGAGATAATGCTCCAGCTCGGCAGGGACTGCCATCGGGTTGATCTGAACGACGATCCCTCCGGCCTGCAAGATCCCGTAATACGCAATCGGAAACTGCGGGCAGTTGGGCAGCATCAATCCGACGCGATCCCCTTTTTCAATTCCCAAATCTCGCAATCCAGCTGCAAAGCGGCGCACACGTTCTGTCAGCGTCCGATAATCCATCTGCATTCCTTTGAAATACACAGCACTTCTTTCCGGGTAGCGCTCGCAGGTGGAAGCCAGCAATTCTGGCAAGGTTGCCTGCGTCATGTCTAGTTGTGACATCAACAACACTCCCTTTCACGTGAATAGGCTGATTCTGTATATATAATTCAAAGATAATGGGTCGAATTCCTCTCTCTTTTATCCTGCATCATGAAAAAACAGGGAAGACGACCGACACTCGGGATCCACCTTTAGTCCGGATCGGTTACGGGTATCCAGCCTGTCAGCAATGCCCCACCCTCCGCATGATTGCCTGCGGCAAGATCACCTCCGTGCCGCCTCATAATTCTCTGCGAAATGGTCAGCCCTAGTCCGCTGCCCCCCGTAGAACGGTTTCTGGACGCATCGCCACGATAAAGAGGATCAAAAACCCGTTGCAGCTCTTCCGACGAGAAGCCCGGCCCTGTATCATGTATCGTAAACATCACTCTCTTCTCTTCTTTCTGGCATTGAACAACAATTTCACCATAGGCGGGAGTGTGTCTGACGGCATTTTCCAACAGATTGTTCACGGCTCGCTCCAATAAGTGCGTGTCACCGATAATGGTGCAATGATCTGCAAAATGGCTCGTGATAGCGATCTGTTTTTGCTCAGCAAGCGGATTCAAACTGTCAATCGACTTCTCGAGAATGCGAGCAAGATCAACAGACGTATTGCTCAATTCCATCTCCAGATACTCCATCTTGGTAAAGGTGAAAAGATCCTCTACCAGCAGGCCCAGCTGCGCCGCTTTTTCCTTGCAAACCGCTACATATTTCGATCTTTTTTCTGGTGTTTGGGCAATGCCCTGTTCCAGACCATCCAAATAACCGCGCAAGGCGAATAACGGTGTCCGTAAATCATGCGCAACAGCGGCGATCATGAAGCGGCGTTCTTCTTCCAGTTCCACTTGTTTCTGATGCGACTTTTGGAGTCCTTTGACCATAACCTCAAATCCATCGCGCACTTCGGTTATTTCGGTAATCCTGGACAAGGGCAGCTGCACATCCCAATCTCCTGCGGCAATTTGTCTAGCCGCCAAACTCATCTTCTCGAGAGGCTTTAGAAGGAACCTTCTCATTTCTACTCCGACAATAAATAAGGCGAGTAAAAGTCCAGCAACCGCCGCAATGATTTGCACCTTATTTGATTTCGGCAGGTATAGGATAACCTTTCCAAGTACACGACCGTCCTCTATAATCGTGAACCGCTCCGTTGACTGCGAGGCACTATCGTGTTCTGGATTGGAGCGATAGATTTCTTGGTCTGACGCAGATAAAAGAACCACATCCAGCTTTGCTTGCTGAAGCAGGCTATGCAGTTGGTTTTGCCAATTCGGATCCATCCATTTGTCCGAGTTGGTTTCGATCAGGTGCATCGTTTCGGTCATCTGTCTTTGAAGAATCGCATGTTGTGGCTGATCTTTTGCGAAGCTCAGCGTGCCTGTTTCCATGAAGTGAGCTGTCAAATAGAACCACCACGGCATCTGAAGGATGAAGAATAGGCAAAGCATGGAAAACGTACGAATGCGAAGTGTTCTCATGTTATCCTCCTTCGAAGCGATACCCTACTCCCCATACATTGACCAGGTATTGCGGATGATTCGGATCGGATTCGATTTTCTCACGAAGACGACTGATATGAACCCGGATCGTATGCTTGTCGCCTACCCCATCCCAGAATTTCTCAAGTAATTGTTCATAGGAAAAAACATGTCTCGGGTGTTCCACAAATAATCGAAACAGCTCGTATTCCCTCGGAGTAAGCACGATGCTTTTCCCGTCTACGACTATTTCTCTTGTGGACAGATTTACCTTGAGACGCCCATAATCTACGATCCTTCCATTCGATTGCCGCTGGGTAGCGGTACGCCGCAATACTGCTTTCACTCTGGCAATAATCTCTCCCGGTGAAGCGGTCTTGACGATATAATCGTCGCCGCCGAGAGTCAGCCCCCGAATCTTGTCCACATCATCGCTGCGAGCACTTAAGAAAAGGATCGGAACATTGCTCTGCGCCCGAATCTGACGACATAACTCAAAGCCATTTTGCCCCGGCATCATGATGTCAAGGATGATGCAATGAATGGCGCTCTGCTGGAACGCTGCCCATGCTTGTGCGGTATCACAAGCGGTAATAACGTGAAAATGTTCATTCTCCAAAAAGTCTCGCAATAGTTCAACAATACTAGGATCATCATCCACGACCAGTATCGTGTTGAGAGCATTCATGAATATCCCACCTTTGCTTTTCCAGTCTATCATTTTTTCTGCTAAAACTTTCGTAACCATGCATTCTGTGATGGTTTGTTTACTATTTTGTGACTCTCTTGCCACATCCTTTGAGATATTCCATTGCTATGATTCTATGGCGAGCACAGAAAAAGGAGGATGTCTGAATGCTGACCGTTAAAATCGTACTATTCGATGGTTTTGACCTTTTGGATGCCATTGCACCTTACGAGGTTTTTTGCGCTGCTTCCACAATCGCGGAACTTGGATTACAAGTAGAATTCGTCACCGTCGAAGGGCCGAGGCTCGTGACGAGCGGGATCAATGGTTTACAAATAGCAGCGACTGGAGGACTTGATCCAGAACGTGCCAGTATCATTCTGGTTCCCGGCGCGTCCGGTTACGTCGAGGGAGATGGTCCTGATTCGATCCCGGCAATTCTGAATCGAGCAGCGAATACAGAATTGATCGGCATGATCCACCAGGCACTCGGGAAAGGAGACGTCGTGGTCGCCACGGTATGCGGAGGTTCCCTGCTACTGGCTATGAAGGGGCTGCTGGAAGGCAGACCGGCGGTAACCCATCATCTCGGGATGGATGTACTTGGAGCCACCGGGGCCGTTCCCGTCTCCGCACGCGTAGTTGATGACGGCAACCTGGTTTCCGGCGGTGGCGTGACATCGGGACTCGATGTGGCACTGTATCTGCTGGAACGCGAGCTTGGACCGCGTATCTCCCACGTGGTAGAGCAATTGTTTGAATATGAGCGAAGGGGAACGGTTTGGCGAGAGAAAGGAATTGCGCCTAGCTCTCAGAAGACAAGGCAGGACGAAGAGCCGAACATCGCGAAGATGACTTCCGGTACTCAACATCACAGCATCGCTCAGGCCTCTGTCTTTGACGGTGACTGGGATACGACAATTACGACACCTGTAGGGAGCCTTCCAGTCAAGCTGTCGATAACAACAAGGGATGGGTTGATCCAAGGCACTGCAATCCAAGGGGATGAGGCGGTCAACTTTATGAATCCGGTTCTGCAGGACAACAAGCTTGCCTGGTCGCTGCGAATCACGAAACCAATGCGTCTCAATCTGAAATTCGAAGTTGCCGCCGCCGGAGATCAAATGACAGGAATCGCTAAAGCTGGTGTCCTTCCTGCCTCCAGATTAACAGGCATACGGATTTCCTAACCTAACATTTTTGAAAAAGATGGAGCCAGGAGGTTTTTGGAGCTCATGAAGAATCGCAAAGCATTATACGGCCTTTTAGCCTGTATCAGTATTGGATTTATTCTTTATGCCCTGGTATACAATTTTATCATCGATCCCAGAGCCGAGGATTTTTTAAGCCATAAAACGGGACTGAAGCGCGAACTCAACCTGCCCGTCTGGTTAAACGTGATGTACGTTCATGTTACATTTGCCTGCATTGCCATGGCGGCCGGGTTGCTCAACCTTTCACAACGTATTTTAGAAAAATACCGCAAGCTTCATCGCATCAACGGCTACGTATATGTATTGTCCGTATTTCTTGTTGTGCTGACTTCCGGATATATGGCACCTTACGCCACAGGCGGAAAAATAAGCAGTATGGGGTTTAATGCGCTAAATATCTTATGGCTGCTCCTCACCATCGTGGCGCTTGTCCACATCAAACGGAAACGGATCAACCAGCACCGGAACTGGATGATCCGCAGTTACGCCTTTTGTTTTACGAACATGTTGATTCATCTGATCACCTTCCTTTTTCATCAGGGATTTGGGTTCGTGTACGCTACCAGCTACACGATTGGCCTCTACAGCTCCATTGCGCTGCTGCTGCTTATACCTCAATTTATCATCCGAAATCTCGGTCAATCTAGAGACGCTTACCATCAGCAGTAAAAGAAAGAGCATTTCCACGACGGGAATGCTCCTTTTGTTCTGCTTTTTGTTATGTATACGAGGCTCTGTTCAACTGATCGCAGGTTCGTACATGGACAAGGATAAGGCCTCACATGACCTGCGGCAAAAGACGATCGGGACCTGTCTTTGCTTCGCCAGCTTCTTGATATTTTTGCTCAGATTGTGGTTGACGAAGTTGATAAAGACGACGATCAGCTCCGTATCCGCCGGGATCATCGCCTTCACCTCCGATTTCTTTCTTCCGGAGACGTGATACACATGGCGAAACCCCTTCTCCTGCAGCATCGTCTCAATTGCCCCCACCCTATCCCCGCCAATGACAAGGACGCCAGCCATACCCGATTCCTCCCATCGCAGCGCTTGAATTTTAATTTATATTATTCCGAGTTGTTTAGTGTGTATTATAGCATGCGAGCTGCGATTTGCCAAACATTTTTCGAACCCTGGCAGCTACTGTCATTTATGCATATTTGACTGGGTTATGGACATTCTTATCCATATAAACGCACAGGAGGAAAAGTTATGAAAGAAAATGATCAAACATTAGAAAGTGAACTGACATTAACGAATCGCCAAGGTCACCCCATTTCCGATAACCAAAACATTCGCACAGTCGGAAACAGAGGGCCGTCTACATTAGAAAACTACCATTTTATTGAGAAAATTTCACATTTTGATCGTGAGAAGATTCCGGAACGCATTGTTCACGCACGCGGAGCTGGCGCACATGGCTATTTCGAAGCTTATGGAAAAGTGGGAGATGAGCCGATCTCGAAATATACGAGAGCCAAATTATTTCAAGAAGCAGGGAAGAGAACACCTGTCTTCGTACGCTTTTCCACGGTAGCTGGCGGCGGCCACTCCCCCGAAACGCTGCGTGATCCACGCGGGTTTGCCGTGAAGTTCTATACCGAAGACGGGAACTGGGATTTGGTAGGGAACAACCTGAAAATCTTCTTTATTCGTGATGCGATGAAATTCCCGGATATGATCCATGCGTTTAAACATGACCCTGTAAACAATCTCCCCGATCCGGAAAGAATGTTTGATTTTGTTTCCCAAACACCGGAAGCGACACATATGATCACCTTTTTATTTTCTCCGTGGGGAATCCCGGCCAATTATCGTCAAATGCAGGGCTCTGGAGTCAACACCTACAAATGGGTGAATCAGGAAGGTGAAGCGGTACTTGTCAAATATCATTGGGAGCCGAAACAAGGAATTCGCAATCTGACCCAAAAAGAAGCCGAACAAATTCAGGGGAAAAACTTTAATCATGCGACACAGGATTTGTATGAAGCGATTGAGCGGGGCGATTATCCTGAATGGGAGCTGTTTGTCCAAATCATGAGCGATGATGAGCATCCTGAGTTGGATTTTGACCCTCTGGATGATACGAAGCTGTGGCCAAACGATCAATTCCCATGGCTGCCTGTGGGAAAAATGGTCTTGAATAAAAATCCGGAAGATTACTTTATGGAAGTGGAACAAGCAGCATTTGGCACAGGCGTCCTTGTGGATGGACTTGATTTCTCGGATGACAAAATGCTTCAAGGCCGGACCTTTTCCTATTCGGATACGCAGCGTTATCGCGTAGGCGCGAACTACCTACAACTGCCGATTAACGCTCCGAAAAAGCGGGTTGCGACGAATCAAGGCGGCGGACAAATGCAGTTTAAACTGGACCGCGCTCCCGGCCAAAACCTCCATGTCAACTATGAGCCATCCGTTCTGGGCGGCTTGCAAGAATCACCGAAGAATGGAAAGGATCACGAACCTCATTACGATGCAAATGTGGTTCGCCAAAGAATTGACCGCACCAATGATTTCAAACAAGCTGGCGAAACGTATCGTGCCTTCGATGATGCAGAGCGCGAAGAGTTGATCTCCAATTTGGTGGATGCCCTAAAAATATGCAATCCCAAAATTCAAGAAAAGATGATCGAGTACTTCACGAAAGCGGACCCGGATTACGGGAAACGTGTTGCGGATGGGCTGGCGCAGGCGAAGGCAAGCCTCGAGCATAACAGTTCTGCCGCAGCAGACAAAGCTATAAAGGACGCTGAACATATGGGTCACAAGACAGACGGCTATTA
>DASQMM010000594.1:0-5586 GCA_035645495.1 Brevibacillus sp.
GGTGCGGCACTGTTGACAGAAGACGGGAAGGTCTATCTGGGCGGCAATATTGAGAACGCTGCTTATTCCTTATGCAATTGTGCCGAGCGCACGACAATTTTCAAGGCGTATTCCGAGGGTGATCGCCGTTATGCGGCATTAGCTGTAGCTGCTGACACACCTGGCCCTGTCTCCCCATGCGGTGCCTGCCGACAGGTAATGGCAGAGCTGTGCCCGCCGGACATGCCCGTCTATTTGACGAATCTGCGGGGAGATGTTTTGGAGACGACTGTATCTGCCCTGTTGCCAGGGGCATTCACCGAGGAGGATTTACGTGGATAACCGCAAGACAAAACAATCATTCAAATCGGGCTTCGTCACCATCGTCGGAAGACCCAATGTGGGCAAGTCTACACTGATCAATCACATGGTCGGACAAAAAATTGCAATCATGTCCAACAAGCCGCAAACGACCCGCAACAAGATCACGGCTGTCCATACGACGGAGAAGGGGCAGATCGTCTTCATCGATACGCCGGGGATTCACAAGCCCAAGTCCAAGCTGGGTGATTACATGGTTTCAGTCGCTGAGAATACCTTGAACGAGGTAGACCTGGTGCTATTTGTGGTGGATGCTACAGAAAAGCGGGGAGCTGGGGATGAGTACATCATCGAGCGGCTCAAGCAGGTCAAAACCCCTGTCTTTTTGGTTATCAACAAAATCGACAAGGTGCATCCCGAGGCTTTATTGCCCATCATCGACGACTACCGTCAGCTATACGATTTCAAGCAAATCATTCCGATCTCGGCCCTCGAAGGAAACAATACGGGTTCCTTGTCGGATGCGATTTTTGGCGAGATGCAGGAAGGGCCGATGTACTACCCTGCTGACCAGGTGACGGATCATCCGGAGCGCTTCGTCGTCGCTGAGCTGATCCGGGAAAAAGTCTTGCATTTGACACGGGAAGAGGTGCCTCATTCCATCGCGGTCGTCGTGGAAGAGATGAAGCGTGGAGAGAATGGGAAAACCTTGTACATCTATGCTGCGATTTACGTCGAAAGGGATTCGCAAAAAGGGATTCTGATCGGGGATAAAGGGCAGATGCTGAAAGAGATCGGCCGCCGCGCCCGTCAGGACATTGAACGGCTGATGGGGGACAAAGTCTTTTTGGAGATTTGGATCAAGGTGAAAAAAGACTGGCGCAATCAGGATCGGATGCTACGCAATTTCGGTTTTTACAACGAAGAGTAGAGGTCTGGTGAAATTTTTCCAAGGGATAGAAATACGGGCATAGGTGATTCTAAGTAAAGAAGTGGATCCAGCCGAAACAGGAAAGGATGATGCTCCATGCTTCGTGACTTTTCTTGGAGAGTTTTCGCTTCAACCGGTGACATCCAGGCATACCTTCTTTACTGTGATCACCATCAAACCGCCATACCGGATGAGGAGGACGTGTTTGATCTCGCCCATGACGAATTGGGTGAATCGCAGGCATGCTTGTAAAGTGGGAAGGGATTGTAATCCGTAGCGTAGACTACGGAGAGTCCAGCAAGGTAGTAACGTTGTTTACCCGGGAGCACGGCAAGCTGGCCATCATGGTGCGCGGGGCCAAAAAGGCAAAGAGCCGTCTGGCCGCCGTCTCCCAGCTATTCACGCACGGATATTATCTGTGCAAGGCAGGACCCGGTACGGGCATGCCTGATCTTTCCCAAGGGGATATTGTGAACTCCTTTCGCGAATTGCGTCAAAGCCTGAATGAAACGGCTTATGCCGCATACATAGCGGAACTATTGGACCGGTTGACACACGAACGTGAAGCGAATCCCTTTTTATTCCAGTTTTTGCTTCATACCTTTCGTTATCTCGACGAAGGGCGGGACGCAGAGATTCTCTGCCGGATCTTCGAGACGAAAATGCTGCAGGTAGCAGGTATCTCTCCGCAGCTTTCCTGCTGCACCAACTGTGGCGAGCAAAGAGAGCCTTACGCAATCAGTATTTCGCAGGGAGGACTGCTGTGCCCGGTATGCCTGCCTTCCGATCCGTATGCGATGGCTGTGACACCTTCTACCTGGAAGCTTTTGCGGCTGTTCCAGGTATTTGAATTGGAGCGCTTGGGCGAGATCGAAGTAAAGCCTGCTACGCGTAGCCAGCTCAAGCACGTGCTGCGCGGTTTCATGGATGAGCATCTTGACCTTCGCTTGAAAAGTCGATCTTTTTTGGAACAGCTGGAACGCATGCAGATGCCGCGGCAGGACTGATTGACATCTTTTTTTCTTTCCGTTATCATATATACCTAATTGGATATTTGATATTGCCATGAAGGAAAAGAGTAGTCGGCCGCTGGTCGTTGTAGCGAATCGGGGAGAGTGGAAGCCCGGTCACCATGCTGATGAAGGGCGTTCTGGAGCAATGGATACGAAAGTGGGCGGAGCAGTCAGCTTCGTCAAGTAGGGTGGAACCGCGAGAATCCTCTCGTCCCTACACGGTCTAGTACAGACGGTGTAGGAGACGGGAGGTTTTTTTACTTTGAGGAGGACGAAAGCATGAAGATGACGTTTCAAGACATCATTTTGACGCTGCAGAACTTTTGGGCCAAGCAAAACTGTTTGATCGTGCAGCCGTACGACGTGGAAAAAGGAGCGGGGACCTTGAACCCGATGACTTTTCTGCGTTCGATCGGCCCAGAGCCGTGGAACGTGGCGTATGTAGAGCCATCCCGTCGCCCAGCGGACGGCCGTTACGGAGAAAACCCCAACCGCCTGTACCAGCATCACCAATTCCAGGTAATCATGAAGCCATCGCCTGATAATATTCAGGAGCTGTATTTGGACAGCTTGCGCGAGCTGGGCATCGACCCGCTTGAGCATGACATCCGCTTCGTAGAGGACAACTGGGAGCATCCGGGACTCGGTGCATGGGGACTCGGCTGGGAGGTCTGGCTGGATGGCATGGAGATCACCCAGTTTACCTACTTCCAGCAGGTCGGAGGACTGGAGTGCAAGCCCGTCGCTGTCGAGCTGACCTATGGGCTGGAGCGGCTGGCTTCCTACATTCAGGAGAAAGAAAATGTATTTGAACTGGAGTGGGTGAACGGCTATACCTACGGAGATGTGTTCCTGCAGCCGGAGTACGAGCATTCCAAGTACACCTTCGAGCTGTCTGACGTGGACATGCTGTTCAATCTGTACAATACTTATGAGGCGGAAGCGAAGCGTCTGATGAAAGAACGCCTCGTCTACCCCGCTTACGATTATGTGCTGAAGTGCTCCCATACTTTCAACCTGCTGGATGCCCGTGGAGCGATCAGCGTGACAGAGCGCACCGGCTATATCGCCCGTGTCCGCAATTTGTCCCGCGAAGTCGCGCAAACCTATTATGCAGAACGCGAGCGGCTTGGGTTCCCGCTGTTGGAAAAAGGAAAAGCAAACCAGGCTGTGGCGAAAGGAGAGGGTACGCATGAGTAAGCGTGATTTGCTGTTGGAGATTGGTTTGGAAGAGATGCCTGCCCGGTTCGTCGCGCAAGCAGCCGAGCAGTTCAAGGAGAAAGTAGAGAAATGGCTGGCGCAGGAGCGTCTGCCTTATGAGCAGATTACGTCCTACGAGACGCCTCGCCGTTTTGCTGTTCTGATCAGCGGCCTCGCAGAAAAGCAGCCGGACCGCAATGAAGAAGCAAAAGGGCCGGCGCGCAAAATCGCCCAGGACGAAGCAGGCAACTGGTCCAAGGCTGCACAAGGCTTTGCGCGCAGCAACGGAGTTTCGGTAGAAGAGCTTTATTATAAAGAGGTAAACGGAGTCGAGTACGTCCACGCACGCAAATCCGAAGCCGGGAAAGCAACGCAGGAGCTCTTGCCGCAGCTCAGCGACGCCATTGCCGGGATGAACTTCCCGAAAAACATGCGCTGGGGAGCCAATGACCTGAAGTACCTCCGTCCGATTCGCTGGATGGTGGCCCTGTTTGGGGAAGAGCTGATTGATTTGGAAATCGCGGGTGTGCACAGTGGCCGCGTCACACGGGGACATCGTTTTTTGGGAAAAGAAGTGGAACTTGCCCATCCTGGCGAATATGTAAGCAAGCTGGCTGAGCAGTATGTCGTCGTCCATCCGGATGAGCGCCGTGCCACCATCGTCGAGCAGATTCGCCGCATGGAAGAGGAACAGGGCTGGAAGATTCCGATGGACGAAGGACTCCTGGATGAGGTAGTGCATCTCGTCGAATACCCGACTGCCTTGTACGGGACTTTTGAAGAAGAATTCCTGTCGATTCCACGTGAAGTCCTGGTTACTTCCATGCGCGAGCACCAACGGTACTTCCCTGTGGAAGACGCGAAAGGGAAACTTCTCAATCATTTTGTGACGGTACGCAACGGTGACAGCCGCGCCCTGGAGAATGTGGCGAAAGGGAATGAGAAAGTGCTGCGTGCCCGTCTCTCCGATGCCCGCTTCTTCTATGAAGAAGACCAGAAGCTGACGATTGAAAGCTGCTTGAAACGCCTGGAGTCCATCGTCTTCCATGAAGAGCTGGGAACCATCGGGGATAAAGTGCGTCGCGTCCGCAAGACTGCTGCACAGATCGGGGCGAAGCTGCAAATCAGCCCGACAGAAGCACAGCAAGTCGATCGGATTGCCGAGATCGCCAAGTTCGACCTGGTAACCAACATGGTCGGGGAATTCCCTGAGCTGCAAGGTATCATGGGTGAGGATTATGCCCGCAAAGCCAATGAGAGTGAAGTTGTCGCACGGGGTGTATTTGAACATTACCTGCCGCGTTTTGCGGGTGACCAGATGCCCAACTCTGCACAAGGCGCCATCGCAAGCATTGCAGATAAGCTCGACACGATCGTAGGCTGCTTCGCAATCGGGATCGTGCCTACAGGCTCCCAGGACCCATATGGACTGCGCCGTATGGCAGCAGGCATCGTCTCTATCCTGATTGAGCGCGATTGGGCTTTGTCCCTGGATCAGCTCTGGGATGCAGCACTGGCGACCTATGCCGAGCAGGGAGTCAACAAGCGCTCTCCGGAAGAAGTGAAGAAAGATTTGATCGACTTCTTCGCCCTGCGTCTGAAGAATGTTTTGCAGGAAAACGGCGTTCGTTACGACGTGGTGGATGCTGTTCTCTCCGCTGATCTGACGCTGGTTCCCGCTGTGTTGGCAAAGGCAAAAGCGCTGATGGCTGCTGTCGCTGCTGAGGACTTCAAGCTGATCGTCGAACAATTTAACCGTGTCAACAATCTGGCGCAAAAAGCGACGGCCGACGAAGTGAAGGAAGATTTGTTTGCCGAGCAGGTAGAACGTGATTTGTTCCAGGCATACCGGGCTGTTCTGCAGGAAACGGAAACCTTGGCTGATCAGGAAAAAGTGCTGGCAGCTCTGGGCACGCTGCGTGAACCGATCAAGAACTTCTTCGATCAAGTAATGGTGATGGCGGAGGATCAGGCTGTTCGCGCCAACCGTTTGGGCTTGCTGCTTCGCCTCTCCCGGCTGATCTTTAGCTACGCAGATTTTGCCAAACTGGTTTTTGCCTAATGAAAAAAAGGATCTCAAATTCCGCGGTCAAGTGGAAGGCGAGGTCCTTTTTGCAGGCAAAACGCATGCTCTTATCGGAA
>DASQMM010000595.1:0-2774 GCA_035645495.1 Brevibacillus sp.
CAAAGTGCTGAAAGAAAAACTGACCGCAATGGGATTCACGGTAGAAGAGGATGACGCAGCAGCAAAAACCGGACATGGGGGCAACAATCTGATTGCAACCCTGGAAGGGACGGGAAACGGACCAACAATCCTGTTCAGCAGCCATATGGACACGGTTGTCCCAGGAAATGGAATTAAACCGCAGATCCGCGATGGCTATATCTACTCGGATGGGACCACCATCCTCGGAGCAGACGATAAAGCGGGGATCGCAGCGATTTTTGAGGGAATTCGCACGCTAAAAGAACAGAACCTCTCACATCCGACCATCCAGGTCGTACTGACGGTTGGCGAGGAATCCGGATTGGTCGGCTCCCGCGCGATGGATGCAAGCCTGCTGAAAGCCGAGATGGGCTTTATCCTGGATTCGGAAGGACCGGTCGGAAAAATTACCGTTGCTGGTGCGGGTCAATACCGCATCGTGACAAAAATCCATGGCAAAGCGGCGCATGCAGGTGTCAATCCCGAGGACGGAATCAGCGCGATTACGGTGGCTAGCAAGGCGATTTCGAGGATGCCATTGGGACGTATCGATGAAGATACGACAGCCAATATTGGCCGCTTCGAGGGCGGAAAGGCCTACAATATCGTTACCGATTACGTGGAAGTATGGTCCGAAGCACGCAGCCTGGTGATGGACAAACTGGAAGCACAAGTGAAAAAAATGACGACGGCTTTTGAAGAAGCGGCAGCCGAAATGGGCGCTACTTGCGAGAATGACGTCATTTTCATGTACCACGGCTACAAATTCAGCGAAGAAACGCCTGTTGTCCAAAAAGCGATCGCAGCTGTGAAAAGCATCGGACGCAATCCAGAACTGGTGGCGAGCGGCGGCGGCAGCGACGGGAATGTATTCAACGGCTACAACGTGCCAAGTGTCAACTTCGCGATTGGCTATGAAGAGATTCATACCAAGAACGAGCGCATGCCGATTGAAGAATTGAACAAAGCTGCCGAGCTGGTGCTTGCGGTCATTCAGGAAGTGCAAAAATAAGAAGATGGGCAGTAACATAGTCGGATCTCCTTTAAGGAGTTCCGACTTTTTTTCGTTCCGATGTGTGGGACGGGCCTGCATGGACATAGAATGGTAAGAAGGGTGGTCTGAGGATAGCACGGCAAAGAGCAGAATACATGGTAACGGGAAGGGGGAACGGGAATGCTTCGAATGGCTGCAGGAATGGTTTCAAGAGTCATGGAGAAACGCCCGGGGATGCAAATCATCGAAGTACAGCTTGGTGAGGGAGAACAAAAGGAAACCGCACAAGCCATCTCGTTCGCCGATGAATCATACGAACCGGGAGAAATCCTGATTCTCAACACAACGGCTATCCGTCTAAAGCTTGGAACTGGAGGCTTTCATCTGGTCGTGGCGAAAGCGGGGGATCACACGGAGCGAGATCTCGCAAAGGCAAAATGGGGCCACGTGATGAAAATGCGCTATGCGCCGTGGCAGCTTGCCGTCGATACGGTCGAAGAACAGGCAAGCCCATACCACCAGCTTTTTTTGCGTGAGGATCTTTCTTTGGAGGCCACACCCGTCATTATCGGAGAACTGCATAGCTTGCTCCCTGTGGTTGCTACGACTTTGAAATGTCACGAGAAAATGGGCAGAATAGCCTATGTGATGCCAGATGCGGCGTCGTTGCCTGTCTCCATGAGCCGGCACGTCCAGCAGCTAAAAGCAAAGGGGATGCTGGACGCGGTCATCACCACAGGTCATTCCTGGGGGGGGGATCGGGAAGCTGTCACGATCCACAGCGGCTTGCTGGCAGCCCGTCATGTCGAGAAGGCAGATGTGATTCTTTGCATGCTGGGGCCAGGAGTGGCCGGAACAGGTACCCCATACGGGTTCTCCGGCGTTCAATTGGCGGAAGTGGTCCATGCGGTGTCTGTGTTGGGCGGTATCCCGTATTTTTTGCCGCGGCTCAGCTTTGCCGATCCGAGATCTCGTCATCGAGGAGTCAGCCATCATACCCTGGCGATTCTGGGGCGCTACGTCCTGCGGCCCGTACTTTTGCTTATGCCGAAAGCAGGCGGTGATCGAGAGCGGTTGATGAGATCGCAAATCGATTCGCTTCAAGAGTCGAATAAGCATGTGGTGGTCTGGGGAGAGTGTGGATCCGAATCACGCCTAGCAGATCTGGAACAGGAGTACGGCCTTCCATTTACGTCGATGGGGCGCGGTTGGCGTGAGGACCCCATTCCGTTTCTGACCGCTGTCCTAGCAGCAGACCAGGCAGTCTTGAGTCTAGACTATATGAAGGAACGCATTAACGCCGGTTTGGATTGCTCCGCTTCGCCAGATATGCTTGCAGCGTTAGGTCTTTATTTGACCAGGAACGAAGGGCTGCTTTGATTTCCCATGCTTTGCCGACCATGCGCAGTTCCTTTTCGCTCACATAGGTTTTCATCATTGATCTCCTCCGATACAATAGTGTGGACAGGCTTCATGCTTCCAGCCTATGGAGGTTTTTATGCGAATAGAACCAGATTTGTAATCGAGGAGGATAAACGTGAGTCAACGACAACAGAATCATCTTTATGAGAAAACCATCTCTACGCAGCCCATCTACGACGGCCGCATCATCAATGTGCAGGTCGATGAAGTGTTGCTCCCGAACGGAAATACAGCCAAAAGGGAGATCGTCAAACATCAAGGAGCAGTCGCAGTCATTCCTTTGACAGAGGATGGCAAGCTGGTTGTGGTCCGCCAATTTCGCAAGCCATTGGAGAAG
>DASQMM010000596.1:0-4907 GCA_035645495.1 Brevibacillus sp.
AAAAACGCGGCATGCCAAAAGTCCCGTTGCTTTGGGTGATTTTCCTCCATTCTCCCCCGTCTACCGGTACGAGGTAGATGTCGATCTCATGCTGCAGGTCCGGGTTGGCCGAACGGTTGGCACTGATTGCGACCCATTTGCCATCCGGAGACCAGCTCCCCGCCGTGTGATCGCCAGCTCCCGTCGTCAATGGTCTGATTTCTCCGGTCTCTACTTGGACGATCGCCAATTGGCGGTTCTTCTCGTACAAAAATCCGAATTCATCTGACTTGTATTTCATCTTGGTGACGCGAATGGCTTTCTCTGCGTTCTGGTTGTGAACACAATCTTCTTGTTCCGCAGGTTCTGCGTGATACTTGTCTCCCGCTTTCATCCACGAGGAAAACAGGATCTGCTTTCCATCCGGAGACCAGAGCGGCGCAGAAGCCCCGTTCGGACAATCCGTTATCATTTTTGGCACTGGTTTTGACTCATCGATCGCAAACATCCAGATCTGCGCCTTACCTGAGCGGTTGGAGACAAAGCAGAGTTTGGACCCATCGGGAGACCAGCGCGGATAGGAATCCCGCACGGGTCCACTGGTAAGCTCCGTGGTGCGATCATCTTCCCGAGAATAAAGGATCAAATGACTCTGGTATTGCCGTTCTTCATCGATTCTGTTCAGAACATATACAACTTTAGAACCATCTGGTGAAAGCTGCGGGTCACTGGTGTAGCGGATTTGGTACAGATCTTCTGCTCTAATGCCCCGTTTGTTGTCAGACATGACTTTCACTCCTTTTTTCATGGGTTGATCGCATCAGGATCATCAGCGATTCAGATACACTTCTTCGTTCAGCAAAGCTGGCGGCCTCTTCCCTTGCAGACCTGCCAATAAATTTTCCGCTGCAAACTGTGCCATGTGAAATCTCGTCTCCTCCGTCGCCGACCCGATATGCGGCAGAGTCACGACATTCGGCATGCCAAGCAGGGGATGATCTGGATCGACAGGTTCCTTTACAAAAACATCCAAGCCTGCCGCCAGGATTTCGCCTTCCTGCAAGGCCTTGACCAAAGCTTCCTCGTCGACAGTAGCGCCACGGGAGCCATTGATAAAGATGGCTGTTTTTTTCATCGCCTGAAATTCCTTTTCCCCGATCAGGTTGGTCGTCTCTTCCGTAAGAGGCACCATGACACAGACAAAATCCGCCTGCCAGCACAATTCATCCAGCGTACAGTACGTGGCCTGGTATTGGTGCTCGACCTCTTCATTGCGCGAACGATTATGGTAGAGAATGTTCATGTCAAAACCAAAATGGGCCCGTTTGGCGATAGCAGAACCGATCCTGCCCATCCCGACAATCCCCAGGGTCTTGTGATGGACATCCGTGCCAAACTGGGCGGATGTGAGAGGCGACGTCCAGCGGCCTGACTTCACGAGCTGGTCCATCTCCGGAATCCGTCGTGCTGTCGCCAGGATCAATCCCATCATCGTATCGGCTACTGTATCCGTTAATACGTCTGGTGTATTGGTCGCCATGACACGATGCCGACTCATGGCTCCCAGATCAAAATTGTCGTACCCGACTGCGATATTGCTGACGATTTTCAGTTTCGGTGCGCGCTCCAGCAGTTTTTGATCGATTTTCAAACCCGTGCCGATCAGCCCCTCCGCTTCAGTCAAGGCTGCATCAAAGGCAGATCGCTCCTCTTCGTTCCATTCTTCCAAGTACATGACCTCGCATGCTTCCTGCAAGTAGGCCAGGACTTCCGGGTATATTTTTTTATACGCGATTACTTTTGGCTTCATGTTCGCTGAGCCCCGCTTTCTTAAAAGAAAATAGAAGAAGGACCAACGAATTGTTTCTTCGTTGGTCCCTCATGGATTCCGTATCAATGGGTCTAATTCCTGCCTGCACTAGATGTGGTTGGTGTAGAAATAGTTCAAGAAGTAGGCTGCACTGATCGCAGCGCCGACGATAAAGACGACCCCGCTTTTTTTGCGTTGTTGGGCAAAGCGCAGAATGCTGAAGCAAAACAGCACGCCGGTAACCATAAAATAGGCTACGGCAATCCAGAAAAAGTCCCAAGGCAAACTGGCAAAATCGACATTACCCAATTAGAACACCGTCCCTTGTCTACCATCTTGGCATCACGATGGTTTGTATCTTATCCTCCATTATACCAAGAGAATACCAAAGATATCATCATCCTTCCAAACCGTAACAGAAGTGTCAAAGTTTTGACTCGGTATGTTCTTGCCAAACTCGGGCAACAGATTTGTGCCAGGCCACTCCTTCTGGAAAGGCTTTCTCTACCTTCTTGCGCAATCCTTCATCTGCTTGCAGCTCTGGACTGAGCAGTGTAATAATCCCGCTGTCTTCACGCGTGCGGATTAATCGGCCGATGCCCTGGCGCAAGCGCAATAGCATGTACGGCATGTCTACCTCATCGAAAGCATTGCCGGCAGCCTCCTTGCGCTTCGCCGCAAACACGGGATCATTCGGCGGGAATGGTAAGGACCAGATGACGACATGAGAAAGTGAAGGGCCAGGCACGTCCAATCCCTCCCAAAGAGAGACGGCGCATAGATTGCTGTGTTCATCATGCTGGAATTGGGAGATCAAATGGCTGATTTCCTGATCCCCTTCAAACAAGAAACGCTGCTGATCGCTAGACTCGTTCCTGCTCTGTAGGCTTTGCTTGAAGGCATGCATCTCCTCCAAGGAGGGAAACAGCAGCAAGGACCGGCCTTGTGTTTTCTCCAGCATTGCCAGCGTCACGTCTACCTTTTCAGCAAACGCATCAGATGACGTGAAATCAGGGGCGAATACCTTCATCCGATTTTCGTAGTCATAGGGAGATGCTACCGAAAAAGAGAGATATTCATCGATCCCCAGGCTGTCTGCAAGATAGAAGAAAGAGCCATCCGCCGACAAGGTGGCAGACGAGAAGACAACAGGCATTTTTTGCGAGAAGACGAACTCCTTCAGAACCTCCTGCACTTTTCGCGGCATTACCACGAGACTCGTCCCAGTCGCATCTTCTGTCACCCAGGTAATGACTTTGGAAGGGTCGTCGAACAATTGTAGCGCTATCTGAATCATCTCCAAATGCTCGCTAACGATATTCAATTGGAATTCATCCAATGTGTACAGCCCGCCCTCTAATACGAGTTCTTCTTGTATGGAGTCGATCAGACTCGAAAACGTTTGAATCTGAGTAAGCAAGTCAGAATGGAGCGTGATTTCCCTGCGCTCAGAACCGGGAACCGGTTTGCTTTCCTGCTTGAGGATGGCAAAAAGATTGTCGCTTTGCATGATCGCATCCTCTACTGCGTACGCCAAAGACTCTCGAATCTCCCCTTTCAGCAGGCGGGTGATCACTTCTTCAAATACATTGTGGTTCAGTTTGTACGTCAAAGCCTTCTGCGCTGCCGTCTCGAGCAGATGCCCCTCGTCAAAAATGACGGAGCTGTGATTCGGGAGCAAAGGAAGGTGTCCTCCCCGTTTTCTCCCCTCGTAGGTCCAGACATGCTCCATGTAGAAGTCATGCGAACAGATGATGAGATCAGCCGATTTGCGATAGTAATCCCGAGAGAGCGTCTGCCCGCAGCGATGCTGTTTGTCACAGGCAAAGCAATCCTGGAAGACATCCCAGTTGGCCACATTCCACTGTTCGTCGTCCAGTGCAGGGTATTGACTGCGGTCCCCATAGGGGGAAAATGCTTGCAAGGCTTCGTAATTATGAACAAACGGAGGCAATTCCTGATAGATTTCCTGATACAGCTCCCCATCTTCTTCCCGCAAACGGGCTTGATCCAGCTTTTGCAGACAAAGATACTGGTTGGGTGATTTACCCAGACGCGCATCAATCTTCATGTTCAGGTGCCGGGCCAATTTGGCGATGTCACCCTCCGGCTTGACCAGCTGTTCGATCAATGATTCATTTGCACAGGCGATGATTGCCGGCTTGCGCGTATAACGGGCATAGCAGATGGCGTACAGCAGGTAGGCCAGCGTTTTCCCAGTCCCTACACCTGCTTCTGCAAAAATCGTCTGCTTTTCTAAATACGCCCGTTCGAGTTGAAAAGCCATGTAGATCTGCTCATCCCGCACCTCAAATCCGGCTTCGGGCAATACTTCATAAAAAACATCTGCAATCCAGTCACTGACTTGCGGGATAAACGGTTGTGTCGGATCGTATGAAAAGGGGTAGCGTTCCACGTATGTTCTGCCTCCATTGTACTCAGCTCAAAATGTAATAATCGCATGTTCGTCCTCTGAACACAATATCTCTTCGCATAAAAAGACACAAGAAAATGTCCGAAAGAAGAAAAAGTGGTACACTAGTTTTCGTCATCTACCATAGACAGGAGCGATTGTTGCGATGGAAAAAGTAATGTTTATTGAAATTGGCATGGGGATCGACTTGCACGGTCAAAACGTGACAAAAGCCGCAGTCCGTGCGGTGCAAAACGCGATCCATCACAACTCCATGCCGGGTTTGCGTTCTGTTTTACCTGGCAACGATATTCACAACATGAAGGTGCATGTCCGCTTGGCTGTGCCGGCAGACAAGGAAAAGCTGGATTTGGCTGTCGTACGTGACGAATTGCCCTACGGAGAGGTCAGCTTTGAAGTCATCGACGGCGGGATGTTAACCTCTAGCGGTGTCATTATTGCCGAAAAAGAGGATAAAAATGATTTAGCCTATGTCGTCATCGCTTCGGTGGAAGTGGGCTATTAGGAGATAGGTTGAAACAACAAAGAGAGTGCTTTCCGACTCGCATGCGAGCGAATACAGCACTCTCTAGTTTTTATGATGGTCTAAAAGGCTTGTTCCAGCTCATCTACAAGCTGCCCTACATAACGAACCGCCTCGCGAATCGGCTCAGGCCGGGACATGTCTACACCTGCCATTTTCAT
>DASQMM010000597.1:0-5450 GCA_035645495.1 Brevibacillus sp.
ATTGGAAACCCCGATTTTCGGATCTGCTTGGTCATCCTGGGGTAACAATTGCAGATCGAAGCCCATTTTTTTAAATTCTTCTTGTTTCAGTTTCAAAGCATACTCGGCACCACTTTTAATAGAATCACCTTGCGCCGACTGGCTGCCGGAAAGAGGGCTCTGTGTTGCAATGAGTATTTTACCTCCTTCTCCAGCACCACTGCTTGCTCCGCTCGTGGAGCCTTGCGTACCGGAAGTTGACCCACCGCTTGCATTGCCTCCCGTACTGTTAGAGCCGGCGCATCCTGCGAGAACGATACTTGCTACCAACGCTGATAATAGAAAGCTGCGTTGAACCCGTCTCTTCATTTGAATAAATCCCCCTTATACTCCTATTTTCTACAGCCGCGCTCCCATTCGATTTCATCATGATATATTTACTGGAAGTATATTGAGGATAGAGGCTGATAGTCATTATTTTAGGCTAAATCAGAAAATTTACAATAATCAATTTATATTTCACTTAGATCTCGTTTACAACTATGTAATAAGGGACCATGATAACGCCAATATTGGCGTTATCATGGTCCCTCTGATGAACTGTATTGCACAATCTAATATCGTGTAGCCCCACATCACACTTCGCCTGGAGCTACGCATGCTCCACAATCATTTCCAAATATCAAAAGTCGAAGTTATCAGGGTCTGGGCCAACTCGCAGATTTTCGTTCATGGCATCGATGAGCTGCATGTCTTCTGCTGTCAGTTCAAAGTCAAAGATATCGGCATTCTCCTTGATCCGCTGCTCTTTGGTTGACTTCGGAATGGTCACAACACCATGCTGCAGGTCCCAGCGCAGAATCACCTGGGCGATCGATTTATGATGACGATCGGCGATTTCTTTCAAGACCGGGTGATCCAATAATTGTCCCTGCATCAGTGGCGACCACGCCTCTACTTGAATCCCCTGTTCCTTGCAAAAAGCCCGAAGCTCCGTTTGGGTTAGGCGCGGATGAAATTCCACCTGATTGATCATCGGCTTGATTTCAGCGTCCTGCATCAAGTCTTGCAAATGGTGGATTTGGAAGTTGCTCACCCCGATTGCCTTGATTCGCCCTTCCTTGTATAGCTGCTCCAGTGCGCGCCACGCTTCCTTATATTTACCGGCAACAGGCCAGTGAATCAGGTATAAATCCAAGTACTCCAAGCCTAGCTTTTTCAGGCTGAGCTCAAATGCTTTGCGTGTCGATTCGTACCCCAAATCGGCATTCCATACTTTCGAGGTGACGAACAGCTCCTCTCTTTTAATTCCTGTTTCTTCCAGCCCTTGTCGAATTCCCTGGTCCACACCCTCTTCGTTTCCGTAGATCGCGGCCGTGTCTATGCTTCTATAGCCATGTCTAATCGCTGCCTGGACGGCATTGACCAGCTCAGGTCCATCTTCTACTTTAAATACGCCAAGGCCAAACCAAGGCATTTTCACTCCGTTGCTCAATGTGGTTGTAGCTTGTAAATGAGTTGTCATGATACTTGTACCTCCTGTTTTTCTACATGTGTGTGAATGGATCTTCTACGTTCCAGCACCTGACTCCACCCAGTCAGGATAACCGCTCCTGTCACCATGAGTCCTCCAATCCATGTTGTATGGATCAGCCCGATGGAATCCGTAATGACTCCACCCAAATACGCACCGATGGCAATCCCTGCGTTAAAGGCAGCAATGTTGATGGCAGACGCCACATCCTTCGCGCTTGGTACATAACGTTCAGCCAGGATCACGACATACACCTGCAAACCAGGCACATTCATGAATGCCATAAGCCCCATGAACAGAATCGTAATCAGGCCGGCCAGCGAAAATGGTGCCGTAAAATAGAGGACAAATAGGACAAGAGCTTGCACGATAAACATACGAAATAACGCAGACAGCGGGTTTTTATTCGCGACCTTCCCTCCTAGCACATTACCAATCGCAATCGCGATACCGTAACCAAGCAGGATGATAGCGATCTGTCCACCGGTGTAACCAGTGATGTTTTCAAGGATTGGGGACAAATAAGTAAAGACAACAAACGTTCCACCATATCCCAAAGCCGTAATCAAAAACATCAAAAGCAGACGGCCATTCGTCACCAGCTTCATTTGATCCCGGAGTGTCGTGCGTACTCCTTTTTGCAAATTAGCTGGTATAAGGATACTGTTGGCAAAAAAGGCGATAAGACCGATGACCGCGATTGCTACGAAAGCAAATCGCCAGCCTACCTGTTGCCCCAAATACGTTCCGAGTGGCACTCCTGTAACCGTGGCTACTGTAAGGCCTGTAAACATCAAGGAAATGGCGCTTGCCCGGCGATTTTCTGGCACCAGATCCGCTGCGATGGTCGACCCGATCGACATGAATATCCCATGCGATAAGGCTGAGACAATCCGTCCTACGAGCAAGACTCCGATGCTCGTCGCAGCAGCTGCGATACTGTTACCCACGATGAAAATAATCATGATCCACAGCAGCAGCCGTTTGCGCGGTACCCCTGAGGTAACAGCCGTGAGGACAGGTGCGCCAAATGTAACACCCAACGCATATAACGTAACGGTCAGAGCTGCAGTCGTAACCGGAATCTGCAAGTCTTGCGCGATCAGTGGCAGTAGACCCACGCTGATAAATTCTGTCGTCCCAATAGCGAAAGCACTAACTGCCAATGCGAGTAAGGCAAGTGTGCTTCGATTTTTCTCTTTCACGAGGTATCTCCTTCCCTTTGATCAATAAAATTTTGTTGATTACCAGCTGGCATATGCTATTATGGATGCTATAAGCAACAATGAAAAGTACGCACTTTCAAGTGCTATAGATACCAAAAAGTAATATAGGTACTTTTTAGTTCCTATAGAAAGCGAGTGAGAACCATGCAAAAAAAGAAATACAATATCTCTGTCGAGGCTACCCTCGAAGTGATCGGCGGAAAGTGGAAGTGTGTAATCCTCTGCCATCTTACACACGGGGAAAAGCGCACAAGTGAATTAAAGCGCCTCATGCCTGGCATTACACAAAAAATGCTGACTCAGCAGCTTCGCGAATTAGAGGATGACGGCATTATCAATCGGATTGTATATGAGCAGGTCCCTCCCAAAGTGGTCTACGAACTGAGCGAGTATGGCTGGAGTCTGAAAGGGATTTTAGATACGCTGTGCGCGTGGGGTGAAAAACATATTATCCGCGTCTACGGCAATACCGAAGTCATGCTGGAAGACAGTATTTTGAATAAGAAGACGACTGAAACTGTCAAATCATAAACGGATCGCAACGAAAAAGGAGCGTAGGAACGAATAGGTAAGCAGCTAAAGGAGGGTATGTATGAAATCAGACCGTATAAATTTCCCGGCGGGATTTTGGGCGGGAATACAACGATTAGGGATTTCCCCATCCGACGTAGCTCGCAAAGCGCACCTGCCGCTCACCATTCTCGCAGAATCAGCTGCAGTCACCACTGCCCACTATTTTAGAATCTGGCAAGCATACTCTGATCTCGTTGGTGACACTGCCATCGGAATCATCAAGCTTGCAGCGGCCTTTGAAACGACACAATACCCACCGACCGTTTTAGCGACCTACCATGCTCGTGACTATCGTGACGCTCTTCATCGAATGTCCCGGTACAAACGACTTTGCCCTCCGGAGAGCTTGCGTATTACAGAGGAGGACGATCGCTGTACGATCGAATTGGAGTGGATACGCAGCGAGCAACCCGTACCATCCGTTCTGGTTGGAAGCACGCTAGCCTTTCTTCTAGAGCTTGGGCGACGCGGCACAGGCAAACCTTTATCTGCACGATCCGTGGAATTTTCCCACTTCATGGGGGATGTAGCTGCCCTTGAAGCTTACTTCGGGTGCCCGATACGGATTGGTGCCAATGCAAACCGATTAACCCTGCATCGAAGCGATCTGGACCGTCCCTTTCTTTCGTATAACAAAGAATTGTTGGAGATCCTGACTCCCGTATTGGACCGATCATTGGAGGAACAGGGCAGCCGGTCCATTGCTGAGATGGTCAAGTGGATATTGAAGCGAAGTCTAACCGGAGGCAGCCTTGATATTCGAGCTGTTGCGAGAGAGCTTGGCATGAGCGATCGTACCTTGCAGCGACGTCTTACTGATGAATACACAACGTTCAAGAAACTGTTAACACAGGCTCGACATGAAAAAGCACGGGAATGCTTGGCCGACCCCACGCTCGATATCAAAGAAGTGGCTTTCTTACTTGGATATGAAGATCAAAACTCGTTTTACCGAGCCTTTCGCATATGGGAAGGCGATACACCTTCCAATTGGCGTTCCAACTATTTAGGGTCAAACTCGCGTCATAGATTCCCTCATCTACCCCGCTCCAAGAAGGGCTAGCATGTTTCGCGTTTCCATATTTGGCGGGTTAAGCAAGAATTTTGGCGCTGTACACTAGTTACTGAACGATCCAGACAAAGTACGATTATCCCTATCCGGAGCACATGGATGCTCCAAGATCAACGCTAGTCAGCTTGCGATGAATGACAACAAAGGAGACAAGTGTTATGGATATGGGATTAAGGAATAAAACGGCTTTCGTAACTGGATCGACGAAAGGTATAGGGAAAGCAATTGCCATTGAGCTTGCGAAAGAAGGCGTCAATGTTCTTGTAAATGGACGGAATGACGAAGAGGTAGAACGAATCGTAAAAGAATTGAAGTCGGAATTCCCGGCTACTTCTCCTCAGAATGCCGCAGCCGATCTTGTGGACAGGCAGCAAAGAGAAGCTATATTTGAAAAATATCCTGATGTAGATATTCTCGTCAACAATATGGGCATTTACGAAATCATGTCCTATGAAGACGTTGACAATGAAGTATGGGAAACATACTTCCGAACCAATGTCCTTGCCGCTAACGGATTATCTAAATTTTATTTGCCTAAGATGTTGAAGAGCAATTTTGGACGAATCATCTTTATCGCAAGTGAAGAAGCGATTATGCCGTCAGGGCAAATGCCTCAGTATTGCATGACGAAATCGATGCTATTGTCACTGTCAAAAAGCCTATCGAAACTAACGATAGGAACAGAAGTCACATCCAATACCATCATGCCAGGACCCACACTTTCCGAAAATGTATATCAAATCATTGATGGTTTGTTTCCAGATGATATGGCATTTTCGGAAAAAGAGCATCAATTTATGGCTGCAAACCTGCCCCAATCCGAATTACAGCGGTTTATCAGGCCTTCTGAAATAGGCAGGCTGGTTGCATTCATATCCAGCCCTTATGCGACCGCATTTAAAGGCTCACCAATCCGTATGGACGGAGGCATGGTGCCTACCATTTTTTAATAACTAAGTAACAAGAAAAGGATTGAGCTCTGTCATGCAGAGTTCAATCCTTTTTACATTCCAATTATATCGAAAGACCACCATCGACAGGAATAACAGCACCATTGATATAGCTA
>DASQMM010000598.1:0-4712 GCA_035645495.1 Brevibacillus sp.
GGGCAGATGCCCTGCTGATGATCGGGGATGTCTCCGCAGATGCGGGGGCTTACATTCCCGGCAAGCTGTACGAGTACATGGGGATCGGCAAGCCGATTCTCGCCCTGAACAAAGCGGGTGAGGCAACAGAGATCATCGAGCAGTTTCAACTCGGACAGGTGGCAGATCCACAGGACAAGGCAGCAATTAAGCAGGCGTATTTGCAACTGTATCGCGAATGGAAGGACCGTGGGGTAGCTGCCGATGGCAAACCGGATCGCGGAGTAGATTTTGCCGAGCGCGTGAAACCATATGAACGGCGCGAACAAGCCAAGCAATTGGCGCAGCTCATGGATGAACTGATCAACGTATAAAATATTTCATTCAATCCCCCGCGACGCGATGTTGCGGGGGATTTTGGGAGACAGGTGAGATGAGAACGTGAATCTTGAGGTACAGCGCTTGCGGGCGTACAATTTTTTCTATTTTTCCATTCTTTCTATGTTTATTTCTTTTCTGCCAGTTTATCTCTCCTTTCGCGGAATTCCACCCGGGGAGCTTGGCCTGCTCGTTGGAGTAGGCTCATTCATCGGAATATTGTCGCAACCCTTTTGGGGGATGGTAAGCGACAAAGCAAGGACGCTCAAGCGGGTCATTCTATTTACTGTCGGCTGTTCAGTCGTTATCGGCTTCCTCTTGTTCACCAGCACCGAGTTTCTTGTTTTGCTTTTCCTGGTGGCAGCGATGTATTTTTTCTTGATGCCGACAGATCCTCTGACGGAGAGCTTAAACTATCGGGTTGCGGAGAACCATCAGATCAGCTTTGGCTCGATTCGGACATACGGGGCGATCGGTTTTGCTACGTCTTCCCTTGTCATCGGCTGGATGGTGGACTTGTGGGGGATGGAATCTCTGGCGTGGCTGTTTGTGGGATACGGGGTGTTGACGTTTGGCTTTTGCCTGTTCGTGCCTGATGCGCCTGCCAGCAGCAAAAAGCTATCTTTTCAGGAGTTGAAGCAATTCTTTTTCTATCCTCGGACGCTGCGCTTTTTTCTGCTCGTCCTGCTGGTGTCCACACCGCATCGAACCAATGACAGCTTTCTGGGAGTCTATGTGCAGAGCTTGGGAGGTACCACTGGAGAGGTAGGACAAGCCTGGTTTCTCGCCGCTGTCAGCGAAGTGGTGTTTTTTGCCATCAGCACCTGGGTATTGCGGAAATGGAGCGAAATGAGACTGATCATGATCGCGGCTGCTTTGTACACCATTCGCTATGTGTTGTGTGCGATCGCTCCCAGCGCGGAGTGGGTCGTCTATTTGCAAATCTCACAGGGCATTACCTTCGTCATCTTCTACACAGCGTCCATTCAGTACCTCTATCGGATTATCCCCGAGGAGTGGAAAGCGACGGGGCAGACAGTGCTGGCCGTCCTCTTCTTCGGGATTTCTGGCATCGTTGGCTCGATTGCGGGGGGCTGGGTGTTTCAGCAGATCGGAGGAGACGCTCTGTATTGGGCCATGGCCTGCTTTTCATTGGCTGCATTCCTGTACAGCCTACTTCTGAGAGCGAAGCTGACAGACCAAACGGAATGTTCCCATCAGTAAGTCATTTGATACGGCTCTGACATTCCTCTGTTACGTTTAGAAGACGAACAGGAAAGGATGACCGAACCGTGAAACGACATGTCTTTTCTCCGCTGTCTAACCGCTCTTACCGTACCTTCTTTTTCTCACAGGTTTTTACCGATCTTGGCAATTGGCTGGACTTGTTGGCCCTGGGAGCGCTGATCACCTTTACCTGGAAGCTGGGGCTGGAAGCGAACTCAGCGGCTGTGATCGCGATGGGTGTTCCCTTTTTATTGATTGGCCCCATTGCTTCTGTCTGGGTGGATCGGCTCTCCAGCCGAATGGTACTCCTGTACAGCACATTTTTGCGCATCCTGGTGATCATCGGGTTTTTGCTGGCAGAAAATCTGTATATGCTGCTTCCGCTGATTTTTCTGAAATCGACTCTGGCCTCCATCAGCGAGCCAGCCCGTCAGTCCCTGCTGCGTCATCTTGTGCCGACAGAGGAGATGGCAGAAGCGAGCGCTTTGGGGCAAATGGTATCAAATGGAATGAAAATGATTGGTCCCGCCATCGGAGGCCTGCTCCTGACTTTTTCTTCTCCGGCAGCCGTCTTTGCGGTAGAGGGGGTGCTTTACCTTATCGGATGGTTCATTATGCTGGCTCTCCCGCGTGTAAAAGCCGCAACCGATCACATGCGTGACGAGAAGCAGGGTTTTCTACGTGACGTTGCGGAGGGGATCCAATTTTTATTTAGCAATCCTCTGATCCGTTCTGCCGTGATGATCGTAGGTCTGTCCATGTTTATCATTTTTTTGTATGACGGGTTTCTCCCACCGCTGGTTCTAGCGTTGGGAATGGACACCTTGGGCTATGGTCTTGTCACCGGAGCTGTAGGGGCTGGCTCCGTGCTGGGTGCATTGCTGACGGGGCAGTTCACACAGTGGCGGAATTGGCCGATCTTGTTCATGGCGGTGGGAAGAATCGTCTCCGGCTTGCTGTTGCTGGTAGCAGCGGCTGGCGTTCTCTACGGTTTTGCTCATGGGAACACGGTTTTATGGGTCGTCATATTTGCGGTGACAGGCGCGGTCGGAGTTGGCATGACGGTTCCGTACGCGTACTTGCTCCAGACCCAGACCCCGAAGGAATTAATTGGTCGGGTCTCTGCGGTCGCCATGGCTGTACAGGGAATCGCGATTTTTACAGCACCGTCACTCGGAGCCATTCTGGGAAAATGGCTGGGGCTTGGCTGGGTGTTTGTCCTGGCTGGCGGCTTTACAGTGCTGCTCGGTGCTGCAAGCATGTGGCGTGAACAGGAAAAGAAACGCCTGACATCCAGCGCGAGCTTGTAACCAACGAAAAAAAGAAGAGCAGTCGGGAAGATGGTTGATCTGCCCGACTGCTCTTTTGTTGTGGATCAATACAGCAAATATCGTTCTACTTCTGACGGATCCTTGATATGGATGCCTGGATCGTTGTACTTGTATAGCTGGAAAAATACTTGCTGGTCCATGGTTCCCGCTTCTGGCAGAGGGAGGATGATCCAGGTCTCGTATTGATGGATCAGCCTGTCTTCTTTGCCGATCCAGAAGGTCGTCTTGATCGTGGATTCATTCAAGATGTAATTCAGATCAGGACGGTTTGCCAATTGCTCCTTCAGAGGATCGAACAACGGGCTTTGGCTCTTGGCCAGCCACTCTGCTCCTGTCATTTTCAATTGAAACGTCGCGGTCTCGGTTCCATAGACTTTGTCATCCGGCAGTTGAACGGCTTTGTCCATAAAGGGGAGCCAGTCTTCAAAGCCTGCCAGGACGTCGAAGGCGAGCGGTTCGTCTCTCGCGGTCACCCAGTAATCTTTGGCGCGGATGTAGTGCTTGTCGTCGATTCGATAGTACTGGTAGGGCTGGGCGGCAATCCGTGCATCCACGTTGTAGCCCTTGTCATTAATAACCGCTCCGTTGAACATGCTGTTCACCTGACGAGCGAGAATGTTGTTTTTTACATATCCCTTGTACCAGTATTTTTGCGCTTCGGGATCGGTTTTCGCCTTTTCCAGCGCAACCTTCAACCATTCCGCCCCTGATTCATTCAACCCTTCAGGCGGCGTTGCGGGAGTCGTATCGAAATTTGTGGAAGCAAAAGCTTTCGGACCTGATTCATAGGTGCAACCGCCAAGCAGGGCAGCGACGCAGACAGAGGCAAGCAAGGCAAAGATTTTTGTTTGCTTACGCATGGCGAACCCTCCTTACGACTCCGTATACCACTAATCCGACAAAGACGGCAATGGTCAGCGGCAGGACTGGGATGTTGTGTCGTTTGAACACCAGAATGCGGTGTGAGTTGTACATATTACCGATGATCTCGTTCTGCCCGTCGCCGTCGATGTCGCCGATCTGTACGTTGATGAGCGGCAGATAGATGCGCCAGTTCTCCGTAAGCCCGTCCGGCGAATAGGAAAAACCGCGCAGATATCGGCTGTCTGTCGTACTGACCCAGCTTTTCGCTTTGGCGATGATTTCCGGCTCTCCACTGCCCACCGCTGCGAAGTTGGAGAAGCGGAAGCTGGTATCGCCCTCGGCGCTCGACCACAGGATGTCCCAGGTTCCTTCCGGCGTTGGCTTCAGGATGTAGGACGGCTTGCCTGCGAGCAGCAATTCATCCACCTGATCGTTGTCGATATCGGCAGGGATGAATTCGGCAGTCGCCAGTTCGGCTTCCTTGCGAGTGAGCGTATAGGCTTCCTTGAGTGAGCCGTCAGCTTCCACGACCATGACGCTGATATGTTGGCCCATGATCATCAAGCCTTCCCGTCCGTCGGGCAGCATCAAGGTAGTCAGCAGCTTAGTGGCGTCTGTTTTCCCGCTAAAAGGCTTGCCATCGTAAGTTCCGCTCAAGACGCCGTTGATGATGTGCAAATCTTTGTAATGGCGTCCCAGCTCATGGCGCAGGTCCATGCTGCCTTTGTTCTCTTCCAGCTTGTTGGCGATGTTCTCCATATCCAGCATGAATGCGCGATAAGGCGTCGTACCAATCTGCATCATGCCTTCTGCGAAGTTTTGCCGCTGCACATTGGGAACGAGCTGGTCATCCTTCATCGTGTAATAAGGGAAGCCAGGGAAGTCGGTCGGCATTTGGTGCTTGATGCGTTCCAGGGTCTCGGCAGGGAGATC
>DASQMM010000599.1:0-3734 GCA_035645495.1 Brevibacillus sp.
TAAAGATATAAGCAAGCATCACACCATAGGTCAACTCTTGCATCAGCTTCATGATGATTCCGCCAAGACGCTGATCCTCCAAGGGGTCCATGGTAAAGGCGAACATCGACTTGTCGATCGGTGCTGAGAAGAACGGCGCACAAAGCATCGTTGGACCATTCAAGTAGGTATCGTACAAAGGAGCGCCAGCAAACATGATTAGGGCACATGCCGGTGTGATCAATACCCCGTTGGCAAAAATATACGCCAGCTTTTGCAAATGGGACAGACGATGAATTTCCGGAACAGGAGCCATCACCGGCATCCACATGAAGAAGGCTGCGATCAACAAGATCAAGTGAATGGAGTTGTGCATTGCCAGATTGTTCATCGACAGATCGAGAATGAAGGGCATATGATAGAAAGAAAACAGAGCATTAAACAAGATCACGCCTGGCAGGGGGTGCGTAAACACGCGCAGAATTCCTCTGATTACGCGAAAACTTGCCAGATAACGGATCAGGTAATTCGGTGTTCCAGCCAAGATGAACAAGGGCATTACCAGATAAAGCAAAGACTGCTGCAGCATATGGGCGCTGAACAAAAAATGGCCGCTTACATTTAACGGACTGCCCAGGCTGAAGTAAAAGAGCAGAAGCCCTACTGTAAACAGGATCTTATGTCTCGGCTTCGCTGGCTCATTGTCCGGAAAGGTATGACGCAAGGGACCAATAAAGGAAAAGTATGCCACACCGATCAATACGGTCAGTACGATCAGTTCAGGGTTCCACGTCCCGCGAAAGCCAAATGTTTCGGTCAGATAGGTGAGATTCATTGGTACTACCTCCGTTTTTCCGATGATGTTCCCCATCCTCTATTATAGGCATGAAAAGGGGAGAAGCCTAATGACTATTTTGGGCTATTTCGTGGAGAAAAGAGGAATTGTTCACACATCTGTCACGCCGTATTCACAATAGCAGCCTCCCATCTATCAAAATGGGAGGCCGGCGGGTTGATTTACGATCCTTGTTGTTGTTCTTCAAACCATTTCTTCCACGTGGCAGCATCTTGTTCGCCAACCTGACGGGACACTTCTTTGCCATCTTTGTAATGGACCAGCGTCGGGGTGAACTCGATATGATACTCATCCCAACTGGAAGGAAACTCGAGAAGATTATGTTTTTTCATGTCAATCTTCATTTCCTCGGCAATCGGTACGAGGACTGGTGTTGTAGCCATGCAATGCTCGCAAGTCGGGCTGAAATAATAGACGTAAAGCTCTTCTTTCTTGTTCATCTTGTCTTTCAGTTCATCGGGCAAGATGAGATTGCCATACAGGGGATCGTCCAGTTGTGCCAGTGTGGCCGGATGGAGGGTATCCTTGCCGTACGGATTTCCTACTGCCTTCTCACGGTTGGACATGTCTGAGTACACGATGGCACCGATCAATAGCGCCGCTACGACGATAGCGAGAATAATAACTTTTTTCAAGATTTAGTTCTCCTTTCGATGTCTCATTATCAGTACTTGCAGGATGGTGATCAGAATAAATGCAATCAGAGCCAAAAACGGAATCGTGATAAAACCAAACCAGTTAATGTAATCGGTATTGCAAGGAACGATTCCGCATGCGTCCCCCATTTCATGCAGGAATGGAACCTTCTGTATCAAGTAGTGATACAGGGAGATCAGGCCGCCCATGACGGAGAGGATCAGCCCATACTGGGACATCCGGTAGTCTTTTTTAGCGGAAGCAACACCCAGGAGAATCACGAGAGGGTACATGAAAATTCGTTGGTACCAGCATAACTCGCAAGGTATGTATTTGAGAACTTCTGAAAAAAAGAGACTACCCGAGGTCGCAATCAAGGAAATGACCCAGGAGAGGAACATGCATCGTTCCAAAAATTGTTCACGCTTCATATCAACACCTCAGCCCTTATTCTATCATAATTACGATTCGAAAGTAGATTGTCTAAAGTAACAATTTGTGAAATGAAACGGCTTGTCCGACACAGAAAGAAAAGCCGTAAGCGCACGAGTCTCCTCATTCGCTGTCAGGCTTTTTTCGTTTTCTCTTCCGGATAGGCGAAAGTGAAGACGCTTTGCAGATTTTGGACAGGCGTGAACTGAAATTGCAGAGAAGGCCATTGCAAAAGCAGGACACCTCGCTGATAGCCTGCTCCTCCATCAATGCCAATGAGCACCCCTCTCCTCCAGGGGCCGGATCCGGTATAGCCTGGAAGGCGGTCGACGGGCGTATGCCCAAAAACGATCGGGAGATTTCCATTATATTGATCGTAGAAGGGCTGGCGAATCCAAAGCAGATCCTCGGGACGTTGTTGTGTCAGCGGCAGGTCAGGCCGTATACCAGCATGGACCAGTAATACAGCGGGAGTATTCATTCCGGGATTGGCGGGAAGTTCCATGTAGAGGGGAAGTGTTGTCAGAGCAGGCAGAAGCTGCGGGTATTGTTCAAGGATCAGTTGTCTGGCCTGTTCTTGTTCTTCTGGTGATGGCATGCGCCCAAGAAATGCGCGACGCAACGGGTGGCGATCCAAAAATGAGCGGATGGTGGCATCGCCGCCGTTGAAACGAAGATAAAGCTCGGGATTCCCTTTTCGCGAAAGCCAGTCTTCCAGCATCTGTTCATGGTTTCCTTTCAGTAGCATAATTTGGTTGGGATAGGCTTCACGTAACTCAAGTAAATGTAGGAACACCTCTTTTGATTTCGGTCCTCTGTCTACCATGTCGCCAATCACATAGAGTTGATCGCCGCGATCCAGGGAAAAGGAGGCGTCTTCGAGCGCTTTGACGAAGGTTTGATACTGACCGTGCAAATCCGAGACGAAATAAGTCGTCATGACACAACCCCCTTTCCTATGCAAAAGAGATTTCCTTCCATTAGAATATGTATACGATGTGAGCGAAAAGGAGTGACACGAGATGGACCCATTGAAGGAATGGCTGTATGAGGCCAAGTCTGCAGTTGTTTTTACTGGCGCGGGTATGTCTACCGAAAGCGGCTTGCCTGATTTTCGTTCGCAAAGCGGCCTATGGCAAGGAAAAGATCCGATGCAGCTAGCAAGCACACAAGCGATGCGCAATCATAGGGAAGCGTTTATAGACTTTTATCGAAAACGGATCGAGGGGTTATTGGCCTGCGAGCCGCACGCAGGACATGAATGCTTGGCTGCCTTGGAGCAGGCGGGGAAGGTGAGGGGGATTAGCACGCAGAATGTGGACGGTTTTCATCAACGCGCGGGCAGCAAAAAGGTCGCACAGCTTCATGGCACGCTAGAGACGGTTCACTGTACGCGCTGTGAACAGGTCTATCCCAGTGCCCGCTACCTGCAGCAGGATGGAACCATTTGCTCCTGCGGAGGGTTCCTTCGACCTTCAGTCGTCTTGTTTGGCGAGGCATTGCCTTCTATTGCACTGGAACAGGCGCAGGAATGGAGCGATCAGGCGGATTTGTTTGTCGTCTTGGGCTCATCCTTGACCGTAAGTCCCGCTAATTGGTTCCCCCAACGTGCGAAGGAACGCGGTGCCAGACTGGTGATCGTCAATCAGGAACCAACACCACTTGATGGTTGGGCAGATCTTGTGATTTCCGAAAAACGGATTGGCGCAGTATTGACGGAGGTTTGTCAGCAGATATAGGATTACGACGCCTGCGGACATTTTTCCACGCAACTAGAGCTTCCTGCAAAAACATGTTACCATTTGCTAGACAAGTCGAAAGAAAAGGTACA
>DASQMM010000600.1:0-6203 GCA_035645495.1 Brevibacillus sp.
CTTATAAATCCATATCCCATGAGGATTGATAAACGTGTCGACAATGAAATATACAATGAAAAGAAACAATAACAGATGAGTGATACTGATCCCTAAGATTAAAGTAACCTGCCCTTTGACTTTAGCACGATGTAGAATGAAGAAAGTTATTCCAGCCAGTATTAGTGAAGTAAGTGGGATTATCCAAGTATTTATCAATAAAACAGATCCAAAAGGATGTATTAGATAAGCAGATAATAGTAACGCATAATAATTAGCAATGGATGCTATCGAGACCAATAACCTTGTAAATAGAGGAGTTAATATTCTCATCTGATCTTCTCCAATTTTTTTAATGATGGCTAAAGCGGTCAGACAACGAAAAAACGTCACCCAATTCGGGCAACGTTTGATTTCGCATGAACATAATTAATGGTCACCGTTCAAAAACGCAGTAATAACACGCTTTAGCTTATCTTCGCCTCAATCCGCAGCTTGTCCGCCACCATGGCAATAAACTCGCTGTTGGTCGGTTTTGCCTTGGTATTGGAGATGGTGTATCCGAACAGGCTAGAGATGGAGTCCAGATTTCCACGGGACCATGCCACTTCGATGGCGTGACGGATGGCGCGTTCTACACGGCTAGCCGTAGTATTGAACTTTTTCGCGATGTCCGGGTACAGCACTTTGGTGATGGAACCGAGCAGTTCCACATCGTTGTACACCATAGTGATCGCTTCGCGCAAATACAAATAACCCTTGATGTGTGCTGGAACGCCGATTTCATGGATAATGCTGGTAATGCTTGCATCCAGATTTCTTCCTCTGACTGCAAGAGAAGATGACGGTTTGCTTGCGGAGACAAAGGAAGATGCTGGCTTGGAATTGGTGATCTGGCGAATTCGCTGCGCCAAGACCTCCATATCGAATGGCTTGAGAATATAGTAAGCCGCACCCAGTTCAACCGCTTTTTTCGTAATCTCTTCTTGGCCAAACGCCGTAAGCATAATGATTTTGGGTTGCGGACTTAGTCTCATGGCTTGAATCTGCTCAAGGACAGCCAGTCCATCCAGGTGAGGCATAATAATATCCATGATCAGTACATCTGGGACTCGTTCTTGAAGTAATTTGACTACCTCATTGCCATTGTAAGCTACACCGATGACATCCATGTCATGCTGGCTGCTCATGTACTCCTCCAACAGGCTTACAAATTCACGATTATCATCTGCCAACAACACTTCAATCTTGCTCAAGGTCGTTCCCCCTAACAAATGAACGGTCTTTTGGAAAGAAGATGACATTCTAAGAAGTTATAGATCCGGATTAGTCGATACCATCTTTTCACTCTGAAAAGGATTCGACAAACCCTATGCCTTTCCTGCCAATGACGAAAGTTTGAATGATTTACCTGATATTTCGACAAAGAATCCTGATTCTTGCCAGATATCGCTTAACCGTTCTTCAAATTTAGACGTTTTCTACTTCTGTAAGGTTACACTTCTGAATAAAGGCAAAGCCGCCTCGCGGAAGATGCGTGACGGCTTCGTACTGGTTTCATGCTGCCGAATCGGCAGGAGCTTGTGAATTCGGGGTTGGCCGGACATTGATTCCTGCGTCTTGCAGCATCCATTCGATGTAGCAACCGTACCCGGACGTAGGATCATTAACAAATACATGTGTCACGGCACCAACGATTTTTCCTTTTTGGATGATAGGGCTGCCGCTCATGCCTTGGACAATTCCGCCTGTCTTTTCCAAAAGCCGCTTATCTGTCACCTTGATGATCATGCCTTTGGTTGCGGGGAAATGCTGTTTGACTACATTGGCGATTTCAATATCAAATTCTTCTACCTTCTGCCCGTTAACAACCGTCAGGATTTTGGCGGGGCCTTCCTCCACCTGTTCTGCCAATGCGATCGGTAAGGGCTCATTGTAATAGCTCCGTTTTGGCTCGTCCTTCATTTTCCCGAAGATGCCAAATTGCGTATTCTTGGTGATATTGCCGAGCACTTCACTTTCATTGTAAAAGCGGGCGAACTTTTCACCAGGATTTCCGCTTTGCCCTTTTTCAATTGATGTCACGCTGGCTTGCACGATTTGGCCATCTCCCACGACGATAGCCTGTCCCGTATCTACGTCGGAGATGATATGTCCCAATGCTCCATACGCCTTTGAATTGGGGTCGTAAAACGTGAGGGTCCCCACTCCTGCAGCAGAATCCCGAATGTAGAGTCCCATCCGGAATTCATCGTCCTTCTGATCCTTGACTGGATGCAGGACGAGCGTTAACTTCTCCTTGCCACGAACCACCAGCAGTTGCACAGGGGCATTCTTTTTACCCGCTTCGTTGATCAGCTTTTTTACCTCGTTCATGTCGTTGATGTACATGTCGTTGATTTTGACGATCATGTCGCCAACATGAATACCAGCCTGCTCTCCCGGAGAAACCTTTTCTTTTCCGTTACTGACAAGATGATGTCCCACGACGAGTACTCCCGCCGTTTGCAATTTTACCCCGATGGACTGGCCCCCCGGGTAAAGACGCAAATCAGGCAGCACATTTACTTTCACTGACTTCAGCGGAATGTTTCGCCATTTTACCTGCAGGTTGGCTTCACCTGCACGTCTTGGCTCAACAGACATGGGCTTGCTTAAATCAACGGACACTTCGCGCGCCTCTGTCCCATTCACGTGCAAAATGTCGGGATTACTGTTGACCAGAGTTCCCATTACTGGCATGGAAACACGCAATTGTTCGAGAGACCCTTCCATGATACGCAGCTCGCGAGGGAAGGAGGACAGATCGCGGAACGGGGTGGAACAGACGACAAGCGCCGTGAAGAGAAGCAGTAGACTTCCCATCCATTTTTTATTCTTCTGTCGGATCACCAGCAATCACTCCTACCGTTCCCTACCTACACCTACATGAAACACCTCCACCTTGTGTAGTTATAATGTTGCCTTGAGCCATGCGGATTATGTCAGGAAAATAAGCCTCCTGCACAATCCATTTTGTTAGCAAAAATAAAAAAGACTGCCCTATTGAGCAGCCTTACGTTCACGCCCGAGCATGATCATCTCGCGCGCGTGTTCTTCTGTTTTGGTCGTCACTTCTGCTCCTCCGAGCATTCTCGCCAGTTCGATAACCCGTTCGTCGTCTGTCAAACGCTCGACGCGTGTCATCGTTTCCATTTCGCTCATTTCTTTCTTGATAAGAAAATGAGCATCTGCCATGGAAGCCACCTGCGGAAGATGGGTAATGCAGAGCACTTGCCGTTTGCTTGCCACTCGTACCAGCTTTTCCGCGATAGCCTGCGCGGCTCTCCCGCTAACCCCCGTGTCCACCTCGTCAAAAATCAGGGTTTCCACCTGGTCGGTTCCTGCCAGGATCGTTTTGATCGCCAGCATCACCCGTGAAAGCTCCCCGCCGGAAGCAATCTTGGCCAGTGAACGCAATGGTTCTCCCGGGTTGGGGGAGATGAGAAACTCCACCTGGTCCATTCCGTTGGCGTCGATTTGGCGGCGTACTCCCTCGATCTCCACACCATCCTCATCCGTTGTCTGACGAACTTCGATGGCGAATCGGGCACGCTCCATATGCAGCTCTTTTAGCTGCTGCTCGATTTCTTTCGCCAGCTTCTCTGCACAGTCTCTGCGGATCACAGACAGCTCGAGCGCTTCGACCGCCAAGTCTGCAGCCAGTTCTTGAAGACGAGACTGCACCTGAAGCAGGCGGTCCTCATAATGATGCATGTCATCCAGCTCATCCTGGATGGAGGCAGCATATTCCAGGATGTCGTCCACATTTTTTCCATACTTGCGTTTCAAGGATTGGATCTGATCGAGACGCCGTTCCACTTCCGCCAACTGCTCAGGGTTAAAATCCATCTGATACGAGAGGTTGCGCAATTGATGGACGGCATCCTCTACTTGATAGTACGCATTTTGCACAGACTCCACGATCGGGGTCAGCTGCTCGTCGAATGAGGCTACGCGTTCCAGCTCGCTCATGGCATGCCCGAGCCAGTCCATGCCCTTCTGATCGCCGTAGAGCGAACGATACGCATCCTGGATGGAGGCGTATACCTTTTCAATATTCATCCACTTCTTGCGCTGTTGCGCGAGCTTCTCATCTTCGCCAGGCGTCAGGGAAGCCGCTTCGATCTCGTTGAGCTGATATTGCAATAGATCGATTCGTTGGGCCAGTTCCCGATCATTGCGCGTCATGTGCTCCAGATCCTGCTTGGTCCGACGATACGAAGCATACAGCTTGCTGTACTCCTGTTTCGCTGTTCCAAGCGCTTGTTCCCCGTAGGCGTCCAGCCAGTTGATGTGCTTGTCTGCCTGCATCAGCATATGGGTGTCATGCTGTCCATGCACCGTTACGAGCCAGGGTCCCAACTCCCGTAGCATCGCAAGCGTAATCAACTGACCGTTCAAGCGGATAATGCTTTTTCCCTGGCTGGAGATGTCTCTGCGGACAACCAGCATGCCATCCTGTTCGATCTGCACTCCGATGCTTTCGCATACTGCCAGTGCAGGATGACTTGCCGGAAGCTCAAACAAGCCCTCTACTTCTGCACGCGCCTGACCATAGCGGACAAAATCTGCCGAAGCCCTTCCGCCAAGCAGCAGACCCAAAGCGTCGATGATAATGGATTTACCTGCTCCCGTTTCCCCCGTCAGGATGTTCAAGCCTTTTTGAAACGAAATGGTGACTTCCTTGATAATCGCAAAATTTCGGATCGAAAGTTCCACTAACATACCTGGTACCACCCTTTACAGCATCTTCAACAAGCGCTGTGTCACTTCATCTGTCTGCTCCTTCGAGCGGCAGATGATCATAATCGTATTGTCGCCGCTGATCGTCCCCATGATCTCTTCCCAAGGCAGGTTGTCGATCAGCTCGGCTACCGCATTGGCGTGCCCGGACAAGGTTTTCAACACGATAAAATGGTCTGCGTTATCGATGCTGACGAAAGAATCCACCAGCATGCGTTTTAATTTTTGCAATGGGTTAAACTTTTGTTCTGTCGGCATCGAGTACTTGTACCGTCCATCAGGTAGCGGTACCTTTACGAGATGAAGCTCCTTAATATCCCGAGAAACCGTCGCCTGAGTCACGGAGTATCCTGCTGCCCGCAAACGTTCCACGAGTTCATCCTGTGTCTCTATTTCTTCGTTGTTGATAATGTCGCGAATTCGGATATGACGTTGCCCTTTATTCATTGTGATTTACTCCCATTCTCCTTGAAATTTCTCGTGCGAATCGCCTCAAAAAAGCCACTTTTATTCAGCTTGATCAGCGGCGTGCTGTACGGTGATTTGCGGATGTAGATCTGGTCTCCTCCCTCCAAGCGGTAGCCTAATTGCCCGTCGATGGAAAGTCCCATCTCCTGGTGGATGGCATCAACCTCGACCCGAATCGTTTCGTCCCCGTTAAAAATCATCGGCCTTGCCGTCAGAGAATGCGGTGCGACAGGCGTCAGCAAGAGCATGTCTACATTGGGTGCAACGATTGGCCCGCCTGCCGACAAGGAATATGCTGTGGAGCCCGTCGGCGTCGAAACAATGACACCGTCGCCGCTAAACGTCGCTACATACGAGTCATTGAGGTAGACGGCACACTGAATAATCCGGCAAAAGGAGCCTTTCGCAATGCCGATATCGTTCATGGCTGTGTACTTGCCAAGCGCATGTCCCTTGCGTATCAATGTCGCTTCCAGCATCATGCGCTCTTCAATCGCGTATTGCCCTGACAACAGATTATCTACTGCATGAGGCAGGTTGTCCGGCTCTGCCTCTGATAAAAAGCCCAACGTCCCCAGATTGATCCCGAGAATCGGCACAGAAAGACCTGCAAGCTTGCGGGCGATTCCGAGCAGGGTCCCGTCCCCGCCAAGCACACAAATCAAAGCAGCGCGCTTGCCAATCTCCTCTACAGTCATGCCCAACTCCGGTCTTCCCACGTCAGAGGCTACGCTTTCATCCAAAAGCACTTGCGCCCCGCGGATTTCAAGTAAGTAGAGAAGTTCTCTGGCTACGATCCTGGCCTCAGGCTTTCCTTTATTTACGATGATTCCGATATTCTTCACATGGCCCACCCCAAACTGGTTGGAAATCCTTATACAAGTATACAACTTCTTATGCATAAATAAAAAGCCTCGATCGAGACAAAAAACTCGAGGCTTCTATGTTTTTCTGTTATTTTAATGTTGCAT
>DASQMM010000601.1:0-3233 GCA_035645495.1 Brevibacillus sp.
CTGCACGACACCGGTCAGGGATTTGTTTTTTAACCGCATGGTCATCCTCCTTGACTTTCCCTTATCAAACGGGTTTGCTACCATCCTATGTAGGGGCTTCATGATTCAGACTTGAGAAAAAGAAAAGAAGGAGTGGACGAAATCATGCAGCAAAACGTGGATCTGCATACCCATACAACAGCGTCAGATAGCACATGTGAGCCGAAGGAAAATGTGCGGATCGCCAAGGAAGCGGGGCTGGCAGCGTTGGCGATCACGGATCACGACACTGTGGCCGGCATCGCAGAGGCGAAGAAGGCCGGAGCTACGCTTGGAATCGAAGTAATACCGGGAGTGGAGATCAGCTCCGTGGCTCGCGGGCAGGACATCCATGTGCTTGGCTTTTTTGTACCGTATGAGGATGCTTCTTTCCAGGAAAAACTGGTCGGTTTGCGCGAGACGCGGCACGAGCGAAACAAGCTGCTGATCAACAAGCTTCAAGAGCTTGGCATCGCGATCAAGCTGGAGGATGTGTACAAGCGCAAAGAGGGAACGGATAAGAACATCGACCGTCCGCATATCGCAGAAGAGCTAATGGAGCTGGGTGTCGTCAGCTCGATGGAAGAAGCCTTCGACAAGTACCTGGGCAAAGGAGGGGCTGCGTACGTGAATCCGCCGCGCATCACTCCCCAGGAGGCAATCACACTGATTCGGGAAGCAGGAGGCGTGGCGGTGCTGGCTCACCCCGGACTCTACGACGATGACGAGCTGGTAAAGGAGTTAATCGAATTTGGGCTGGACGGGATTGAGGTATTCCATCCGGACAATTCCGAGAATCAACGTGAGATATACCGAAAATGGGCAGAGGAGTTTGATCTGCTCGTCACCGGAGGATCGGATTTTCATGGTTGGCGCGGGGAAGAGCCTTTTCACGCGATGCTGGGATCGCATACGGTACATGCAGATGTCGTGGAAGGCATGCGGGAGATTGCAAATCGGCGCCGCAAATAGCGTTGTCTTTCAGTAGAGAAAATGGAAACCCCGTCGCCAGGGATCACGGCAGCGACGGGGATTTTTTTATGCAAGAAAATGGCCTACAATGATTTTACCATTGCAATGTGCTCAATACCGGCTTCGTCAAACACATCTCCGTGCGGCTCATAGCCAAGCTTTTCATAAAAGCGTTGGGCATGTGTCTGCGCATTGAGCTTTAGGGTGTGAAAGCCCTGTTTTTTTGCTGTTTCTTCCATGGCCAACATGATTTGTCTGCCCAAGCCTGTCCCGCGCTCTGTTTTGCTGACGGCGACACGCTCTACTTTTCCGACCCCGGGGGCGTATGGACGAAGGCGGCTCGCTCCCACGGGCTCTTCCCCCCGATAGGCGACAAAATGGATTGTACCGCTGTCTGGTGTATCATGCTCGTCAATCTCGAGGTCTTCCGGCACTTCCTGTTCCTCGATGAAAACGATTTTGCGGACAGACATGGCGTCCGCCATTTCTTTTTCAGATTGTACGGTTTGGATCTGGTAGAGGGAGTTCATAAAAATAACACGTCCTTTATGCGATCAAAAGCCCCTCCCTGCGTGGACTGCGAGGAGGGGCAGTTGCGGGATTCACTTATTTTTTCAGAAGGAAGGTCTGGTAGACGCTCCAAATGCCATCTTCGAGTTGATAGACCAGGTGGAAGCGATCCACTTCTGCGGTGAGATCAAACTTGACCATGCTCAATTGGCCCGTTACGTCACGCAGCTCATCGTCGGACAGATCGCGCCCGATGGTCAGATGCGGAACGAATGCATAGGTTTCTTTTTCATTGACATTTTTCACGATCTTTTGGTGCAGCTCGGTGAAAGGTTCCTTGTTTTGCACCGCTAGAAAGATGACATTATTCGTCGGGTGGAAGGTAGAGACACGGTGGAATTGAGCGGTAAAGGGTTGGGTAGAAGCGGCTACCTGCTCCAGGTGTTCAACCAGCAAGGGCAGTTTGGATTCGTCCAATTCGAAGGCTTCTTTCAGCCGGATGTATGGCGGTATCAATGAATACGCGGGGTCGTAACGTTTCCGGTATGAGTTGGCTACTTCCTGAACTTTGCTGGATGGGAAAACGACAATACTGTATTTCATCAGAACCACTCCTCCTTTGCTCTCTTATGAGCTTCTAGCATGCCTGTATTTTAACAGAAAATTCGTCATTTGTGTAATGTTACGCTCGGGTCCGTATAGAATGTGGTCGGCAGGAGAGACTGAGAAGGTAAGGAGGTGGCGTTCGTTTTGCATGTAGCCATGATGATCACTTTCATTTTTCTCGTCCTGCTCCTGTTGTCCGTACTTACCTTCACCATCTTGTCCATTATTCGCAAGGTAGAGTTCGAAGAGGTTCTGGTCACCCCAGTCAAAGAGAAAAGCCCGCAAGAAGAACAGACACGGTAAGTTTACCCCAAAAGCTTCTGCAGCATACGGGGAAGATGGGCTTGCCAGTGGCCCCACGTGTGGTCGCCCTCAAAGGTCTCATAGGCCAGGGTGACCATTTTTGTTTGCAAAATAGCGCGAAGCTCCTCATTGGAAGCGACCAGGTCCAGCGGTCCTCTCGAGCTTTCTACCGCGGTCTCGTCGGTCCCGATCTGCAAATACAGGGAGAGAGGAACGGAAAGGTCGGCTTGGGACACGCGTTGGTTCAAATTTTCGTCCATCGCGATGGACTGGCTGCCCACCTGTCCAAAGGTATGGGGATATTCCAAAGCGGTGAATAAAGAAACGACACCCCCGAGGGAAGCGCCGATCAATGTCCTGCCATTGCCAAGCGGATGCGTCGAGTAGCGGCTGTCGATATAGCGGACGACTTCTTCTGCCAAAAAGCGGCGGTAGGCAATATGTTCGGCACCGTCAGGATGGTAGCGGGATGTTCGTTTTTCTTTTGCTACTGGCAAAAAGACCGCGATGAGATCGGGCAGTTCTTTTTGCAGGATCCGTTCGTCCAGCATAGTGGCCATTTTGCCCAAAGACAGGTAATCGGCCCCATCCTGGACGTAGAGGACGGGATAGGAGTAGAGCGGCGAATAGCGCTGCGGTGTATAGACGATCAGGGTCTCCGGCGTTCCCAGATGCCGGCTGTCCAAGACGATTTCCTCAAGCGGCAAGATGATGTCCTCCCTTCGAGATGTTTCTGGTGATTATTATACAGGAGCAAGGAGAGTTTCCATACCTTTTGTATGGAGTCACCTGGGAGTTGGGGACGTCTGGGGACGGGATGGGAG